>CAMAZH010000091.1 GCA_945863035.1 Chitinophaga pinensis
AGGTTCCAGATTTCTATGAGTAGGGGATTCCCTTTATTTACAAGGTCAGCCCCGGAAATTTTCTTTCTCTCCTCATCATCGCGTATATCGCAGTGAATCTCCGAGCAGGGTCCGCAGGGACCTGTGTCGCCCATTTCCCAGAAATTGTCCTTTTTCGATCCCAGAATAATGCGATCGGAAGGAACAAGCTTGCTCCAGTATTCTTTGGCCTCCTGGTCCATACTGATGTTTTCGGCTTCGCTGCCTTCGAAGACGGTTATATATAGTCTGTCGGCTGGTATGCCTGCTGTTTTGGTAAGGAATTCCCAAGCCCATTCAATTGCTTCTTTCTTAAAATAATCCCCAAACGACCAGTTGCCAAGCATTTCAAACATGGTGTGGTGGTAGGTGTCGTGGCCAACCTCTTCAAGGTCGTTGTGCTTGCCGGAAACCCTCAGGCATTTTTGGGAATTTGCCAGACGGAGGTTTTTGGGTGTTGCGTTTCCGAGGAAGACATCCTTAAACTGATTCATGCCCGCATTTGTAAACATAAGACTGGGATCGTCCTTGATTACCATAGGTGCAGAGGGGACAATCTCGTGCTTTTTCTCAGTGAAGAATTTCAGGAATTGGGCTCTTAAATCGTTCGATGTCATGTTAAATTTGATGTTTGTGTAAAAAAAACGTATGTTCGTGTAACCTTTTTGGATTTTATGAGGTATTCTAGAGCGTTAGAATTTCACAAAGGTTGTAAAATTAATTTTTTTAAATTACATTTACGCCTCACTTTAGTGAAAATTGTATTAATCATTGATTATCAGGTATGTTAAACGAAAAATACTTTTTTAATCCCGATACATTACGATTTGAGAGGAATAGTCCGCCTTTACGTAAGAGGATAGCGGATTTGTCTTTATACCTAACAGTGATGGTGGTTTTGGCAGCGATCCTGCGTATTTCTTTCGATCAGTATTTGGAGTCTCCCAAATTCGAACGCTTTGCCGAGCAAAACGAAAATCTCAGAAAAGAGTACAAACATCTTAACGATAAAATTGCTAAGGCAGAAGTTCTTTTGCAGGAAGTTCAAAAGCGCGACGACAAGCTTTACCGCTCCGTTTTCAACCTTAATCCGGTTCCGAGTTCGGTTAGAGAAGCCGGTTATGGTGGAGCTGCAATTCCTTACGATGGCTTTGCAAGCAATGGCACCGACGACATGGTAAACAAAACAGCCATTAACCTGGAAAAACTGTCTGCAAAAGCCCGTGTTCAGTCTGGATTCCTTAATGAATTGTATATAAAAGCACAGTCACAGCAAAAGCTTATTGCTTCAAAGCCCTCGATACAGCCCATATCCCCCGGGGATTCTTTTCGGATTACATCTTCATATGGTTTCCGTTGGGATCCATTTACTAATCAACGGAGAATGCATCAAGGACTTGATCTGGCCGGGCCGGTTGGAGTAAAAATACATGCTGCAGGTGATGGAATCGTTATCTCGGCAATCGATGCCAAAAGTGGATACGGCAAAGAGGTTATCGTTGATCACGGCTTTGGATATATTACCCGCTATGCACATCTGGACAGAATTGATGTAGAGTGCGGTCAGACCCTTAAAAGAGGGCAGTGTGTCGGCTTGTTGGGAAGCACCGGAAGATCTACCGGACCTCATCTCCACTATGAAGTGATCTATGAAAATAAGACGGTAAACCCGATGCACTTTTATTTTGAAAATATCAACGCCGAGGAATATCAGGCCATTGCATTACAGACTATAAATTAGAAAGTCTCTGTTTACCCGTTTTACTTTTTTTTCTTACCTTGTCGCCATAAAAAATCTGTTTATGCGAAGATCGCAGTTTAAGTACGATCATGAAAATCTTAAGTATTTAAAGTTAAACCGCAATTTACGTTCAAGGGTTTTCAATACTTTTTCCTGGATAGCCGGAAGTTTGATTGTTGCTATCATGCTGAATATTATGTACGCTTTCTTTTTCGATACCCCTCGCGAGAGTCAGATCAGACAGGAGAACCGGGCGCTTTCCCAGGATTATGAGTTTCTTTCCAAGAAATATAGCCGGGTTGACACCGTGTTGAAAGAGGTGCGATCCATTGATGAAAATCTATACCGTACAATTTTTGAAACGGAACCGGTATTCCGCAAAGGAGTGGAGGAGAAAGATGAATTCAACGAGTTGTTCCGCTATCTCTATATGGAAAATAAGGAGTTGGTAAAAAAAACATTTGCTGAACTAAACCAGATACATCAGGGTATCACTGTCCAATCAAAGGAATTCCAGCGATTGATGAGCTATTCAGGTAAAAAGGCAGATATGCTTACTTCCATACCTGGCATTCAGCCTATCCGAAACCAGGATCTTACACGCACTGCTTCAGGCTACGGCTTCAGGATCCATCCCATTTATAAGATAAAGAAAATGCACCCGGGAATGGACTTCACCGCTCCAACCGGAACCGAGGTCTTTGCTACGGGCGATGGCGTTGTGGAACTGGTAGAGATGAGTAAAAGAGGAAACGGTTATACTCTTGTTTTGGACCATGGCTGGGGCTACAAGACTTCCTATATGCACCTGGATGGTTTTAATGTTAAAACCGGCAAAAAAGTTAAGAGGGGAGATGTAATTGCCTGGGTGGGAAATACCGGACTTTCAGTTGCGCCCCACCTGCATTATGAAGTGCATCTCGATGGCAATCCCGTTAATCCGGTTAACTATTTCTTCCTTGAACTGAGCCCTGAAAGTTATGATAAAATGATTTTGTTAAGTATTAAATCAGGACAATCGTTCGACTGATATATTTTTTTCTTATTTTTATTGCCTATGGCATCAGGTAAATACAAGTTTAATACAGATACGCTTCTTTTCGAGAAGGTAAAATATTCTTTTCGGCAGAGATGTCTGCGGTTTTTACCTTTCATTTCCGTCACAATGCTATTTGGCCTTGCGATTTTGTTTTTTGGATACGATTTTATAGAATCCCCGAAACTTATTATCCTGAACCAGGAACAGGCCGAAACTGTGCTCAAGCTAAAGGTTATGAAGAACGAGCTTGGAAAGTTCGAAGAGGTTCTTGCAGATATAGAGTACAACGACGACCATATTTACCGCACCTACTTCGAGGTTGAACCGCTGCCCTCATCCCTTAGGGAAGCAGGATCGGGAGGAAACAGCGAAAAGGTTTTTTCAAACTCGCGTTTCAGCAAAACAATTGTTTCTATCGATGAACGTCTTAACCAGCTGACAAAAAAACTTGTTGTGCAGTCAAAATCGTACGATGAAGTGGTTGAAATGGCTGTGAATAAGGAAAAACGACTTGCAGCACGTCCTGCGATTCAACCGGTTAGCATCAAAGAACTTACCCATTTCGGATCGCCTTTCGGCTTCCGGCTTCATCCCATTCTGCGTATCTATAGAATGCATGCAGGGATTGACCTGACCTGTCCCAGGGGAACTCCCATATTCTCGACTGCTGATGGGGTGGTTCGCGAAGCTGGCTACACATCTGGAGGATATGGAAATAAAATATTGGTCGATCACGGATATGGCTACCAAACATTGTACGGGCACTGTGACAAAATTTTTGTAAAACACGGGGATCGTGTCAAAAGAGGTGATATTATCGGCTCCGTTGGAAGCACTGGACTTTCCGTTGCGCCCCATCTGCATTACGAGGTTCATGTTAACGGTAATCCGGTGAACCCTATTAATTATTACGCCAACGACCTCAGTGCTGAAGAGTATGATAAAATGATCAAACTCTACGCCAACTCCGACCCGAATTTCGATATTAATTAAAATCGCTTACCTTCTGTAACTCCATAAAATTCTATGAAGAATAGTATTTGTCTTTCCTTCCTTTATCTTATTTTGGTATTGCCCGGACTGAACGGGCAAATTGTTTCAGACAACATTGCTGAAGAAATTCCCCGCGGGATTACAGTGGTTGCCGTCGGCGATATAATGCTCGGCACAAATTACCCTTCCGAGTCCTATCTTCCACCCAACAACAACCCTTATCCACTACTCGCTGAAGTAAAACCCTATCTCACAGACGCAACCGTTACTATGGGAAACCTTGAAGGGGTTTTCTCCGGAAAAAGCGGAACACCAAAGGAATGCAGAGACTCGGCAAACTGTTATGTCTTCAGGATGCCCGAATCCTATCTCGATTGCATTATCGATGCTGGGTTTGATGTATTGAGTATGGCGAACAATCATGTAAACGACTATGGATGGGAAGGGCGTGTGAATACTTCCAGACACTTGTCGGATAACGGAATGCCACACGCCGGCCTTGTGAATCAGCCCTTTACAATTATAGAAAGAGAAGGGTACAAAATCGGATTTGCCGCCTTCGCTCCCCATATGGGAACTGCTGATATGAAAGATTATGCCGGGGCTAAACGACTGGTTTCGATGCTGAACGACAGTTGCGATTTCGTCTTGGTTTTTTTTCATGGCGGTGCCGAGGGTAAAGATTTTCAATATGTTACCCGGCAGGATGAGTCGTTTCTCGGTTACAACCGGGGAAATGTCTACAGGTTTGCACATGATGTAATTGATGCCGGCGCTGATCTTGTTATGGGTTCCGGACCCCATGTTACCCGGGCGGTTGAAATATACAAAGACAGGCTTATTGGATATAGCCTGGGGAATTTCAGCACGTATGCGCGATTTAACCTGGCCGGGCCAAACGGGATTTGCCCCTTGATAAAAACATGGCTGGCTCCCGACGGTAGTTTTGTAAAAGCCCAAATCATTCCGGTATACCAATCAGGTGAAGGTGGCGCGAAAATCGATCCGAATAAAAGGGCTATATTTAAAATTCAGGAATTAACCCGCAAGGATTTCCCGGATTCAGCTGTTACTATCGACGACGAAGGTTGGATTTTGGCCAAATAATCCTTACAGTTTTCTTTGTTTTGACTTTCAGATGATTAACCCCAATAGCCGTTTCTGCAGGTCTTTTGCGGATCCATCGCTGCACGAACCACCAGTTTCTTTTTCCTGAAGAAATTGTTTTTTCTCTTGTTTTGGGAAAACAATTCAAAATGATTGTTTTTTCTTTCGAATTGTTATATTTTGTGTTTCTTTTTAAAAAGTAATTATTTCATTCCAAAATGCCCTACAAGGAACCGAAAATTGAAAAGCTCTTTTACTCTATTGGTGAGGTTGCCGATATGTTTGAAGTAAACACTTCTCTTATAAGGTTCTGGGAGAAGGAGTTTGATGTTATCAAACCGCGTAAGAATAAAAAAGGCAACCGACTGTTCACAAAAGAGGATGTCGATAATTTCCATCTCATTTACAACCTGGTGAAAGTGCGGGGCATGACCCTGGCCGGTGCAAAGAAAAAGATGAAGGAGAATAAGGATGATATTCACAACGACTTTGAAATAATCCAGACTCTTAACCAGATCAAAGAAATGCTTCTTGAGATCAGGGACGAGATCGACAATGGAAAATAGTTCCTGCTGATTACAACTTTCGTCCGGTTTAGTTACCCTCCCCCGATACCCAAAAAATGAAACTAAAGGAAATCATCAGTGTTTTCGAGCAGGCCGCACCCTTTGCTTTTCAGGAATCGTACGATAATTCCGGTTTGCAAACAGGATATCCTGAAATGGACATCCACTCGGCCCTTATATGCCTTGATGTTACGGAAGAGGTAATGCAGGAGGCAATAGCTCTCCGCGTCAATCTCATACTATCCCACCATCCGGTAATTTTTCAGGGTTTGAAAAGTTTGACGGGACGCAGTGCCAGCGAGAGAATCATAATCAGAGCCCTGAAGGAAGACATTGCCATCCTCTCGGTTCATACCAATTTCGACAGTGTTGCTGAAGGTGTAAGCTCGGGAATTTGCAGAAAGCTGAACCTTCAAAACCTTAGGGTGCTCGATCCTTTGAAAAACAGCCTTGTGAAACTGGTGTTTTTTGTACCTGAAGGACATGCGGATGCTGTGCGTGAAAAAATATTTGAGGCGGGAGCCGGGGTTATCGGCAATTACGATATGTGCAGCTTTAACACTTCGGGTGAGGGCAGTTTCAGGGGATTGGCAAACACCGATCCTTTTGTGGGTGAAAAGGGAAAACTGCATTTTGAAAAGGAAATCCGGGTAGAGACGGTTTTGCCTGCTGTGTTGACAAGAACTGTGGTCTCTGCTCTCCTAAAGGCACATCCTTATGAGGAAGTGGCATACGACCTTTATCCAATTTCAAATACCCTGAATACCATGGGCATGGGTATGTTGGGGGAACTTGAGGAGGAAATGGACGAGATGGGCTTTCTGAACCTCCTGAAGGAGAAATTCGGTTCGGGATGCATTCGACACACTAATCTTTTACATAAAAAAATTAATACGGTTGCCGTGTGCGGTGGAAGCGGCAGTTTCCTCTTATCCAAGGCTATCGCGGCAGGAGCCGATGTTTTTGTCTCGGGGGATTTTAAATATCATCAGTTTTTTGAGGCTGAAAAAAAGATTCTGATTGCCGATATCGGACATTATGAGAGTGAACAGTTTACAAAAGATCTTTTTTATGAATTACTTATTAAAAATTATCCTAAATTTGCACTTCATTTATCCAAGGTAAATACGAATCCAATAAATTATCTATAATATTATGGCAGAGGCGAAAACAAAAATTGAAGAAACACTTGAAATTTCGATTGAAGCTAAACTCCGGGCACTTTACGAATTGCAGCAGGTAGATACCGAGACCGACAAGATAAAAATTCTCAGAGGCGAACTTCCTCTTGAGGTGCAGGATCTGGAAGACGATATCGCCGGCCTTGAGACTCGTATCAGCAATTACGAAGAGGAAGTTAAAAGCCTTGAGCACAACATCGCCAACAAGAAACTTGATATTGCCAATTCTGAAGCGCTTATTAAAAAGTACGAAGAACAGCAAAAGAATGTGAGGAACAACAGAGAGTTCGATTCTCTTTCCAAGGAGATTGAATTTCAAAACCTTGAAATTGAACTATCAAGAAAGAAAATTTCGGAATTCAACTCAGAATTGAATTCCAAGAAAGAGCAGATTGTTGAGTCCAAAGAAATATTGGATGAACGAAAAGACGATCTGGAAAGCAAAAAAAATGAGCTGGATGAAATCGTTTCCGACACTAAAAAAGAAGAGGAAAACCTGTTCAACAAGTCCGCTCAGATTCAGAAGATCATCGAACCCCGACTTTTGACTGCCTACAAGAGGATCCGCGGAAACGCCCGCAACGGCCTCGCTGTGGTTTCTGTCGAAAGGGATGCTTGCGGTGGATGTTTCAACAAAATCCCGCCTCAGCGACAGCTTGATATCCGCTCACGCAAGAAAATCATTGTATGCGAGTACTGTGGTAGAATTCTTGTTGACGATGAGATCAGCGGAACAGGTATTAAGCCTGAATAGAGTGTACGGAGTTCAAATCAAAACTCATATTCATAAAATTATCCTGAAGTCAAAAGCTTCAGGATTTTTTTATTGCTTTAGATGCTCCTCGGTGTCTTCACGAAAGGTATTAAAATAAAGCTGGTCCGATTCAGGTATGTTGAATCGACTGATCATTCCCGACCAATCGTTTGTGGGAAGAAGCACAAAGCTAACTCCTCCACCCGGCCTTGATGGCTTATACACGAAAACAGGATGGGTTTTAAAAGCAGTAATTTTGGTTTTGTCGGTTTTCTGCAACTCAACTTCAACCATTAGACCTCCATCGCGATAACGGTCGCCTTGGTTGGAGATGAAATTACCCAGACTGTAAACCACGAGATTGTATTCCGAACTGTCTGCCGGATTGTTGTAATATTTCCTGATCGGCTGAATAACATGAGGGTGGGATCCGATCACTGCATCGACCCCATTGCTGATCAGAAATTCGCCCAGTTCTCTCTGTTGCTTGTTTTCCGTCCGCTGGTATTCAAGTCCCCAGTGCATAGTGGCAATGATGAAGTCAGGTTCGACAGTTTCAGCCTTTGCAATGTCTTTTCGTATCTGTGCGGTATCGATGTAATTAACAAGGTTGGGGGGCGTTTCAACCAATCCGTTTGTGCCATAAGTGTAGTTTAGGATGGCAATGCGGATTGAGTTCTTTTCTATTATCAGGGGATATTCAATACCGCGCTGGGCGGCGTTTTTGAAGGTGCCTGTGTGTATGATTCCCTGCTCTTTCAAAACATCAATGGTCCTTTCGAGCCCTTTCTTGCCACCATCGAGGGAGTGGTTGTTAGCGGTGATGAAAATGTCGAAACCTGCATCCCTGGCTGCAATGGCGACTTCGTCGGGACTTGAGAACTGAGGATAGCCTTTGTACGGTTCGCCTGCCAGGGTCACTTCAAGGTTAAGCAGTGCAATATCAGCAGCACTTACCACATCCCTTATCATGCTGAAACAGGTATCGTACTGGTAGGTTTTGCTTTTGGGTTCCCATGCGGATTTGATTTGACCGTCGTGCCCCATAAGGTCTCCCGCGAAAATGATATTCAGCTGCTTTGGTTCATTCGGCTGACAGACCAAGTGCTGCAGACCAAATAGCAAGGGTAAGATAATGCCTGATATTATAAATCTCATTTTCGGTTTTCTAGTTGGACCAGAGTTTTACGAATATAAGAAAGTATTGGCAGTTTTCAATTTCTTTGGATGAAGGGATGGAACATAAAACAATCTACCACGATCCTCCGGCGCCACCTCCGCCAAAGCTTCCTCCGCCACCGCCCGAGAAGCCTCCAAAACCACCACCGCCTGAGCTGAAGCCTCCGAAACTGCCGCTGTGTGAGTGGCGCGATCCGCTCAGCATTCCAAGAGCAAGCCAGAATGGTAAGCTTTTTCCGACAGATTTGGATCCTCCTTTACGGGAACCGAAAATGATGAAAAAGAGGATGATCAGGAAGATAATACCGCCAATAGCCCCTCCTTCAGCTGGACTTTTTTTATACTGGTCTCCTGCAAATACTCCGGAAAGCAGGTTCATGACAACAGTTGTGGCATTATCGAGTCCCTGATAGTATTGTGCGTTTTTGAAGGCCGGTTTGATCTCTGTTTCAATGATCCGCTTGTTAATGGCATCGGGAATGAATTCTTCGAGCCCGTAGCCGGTTGCAATCCATATTTGCCTGTCGGCAGGGTAAACAAGGATCAGCATTCCGTTTTCCTTTCCTTTTTGCCCAACACCCCATTTCTGACCCATCTCTGCAGCGAGCATTGAAATTGGCTGGTCGCCATGGTTGTCGAGCGTTACGACGAAAATCTGAGTGCTGGTAGAATCTTCGTAATATCCCAGCTTGGAGTTCAGCGCATTTGCCTCCTCAGCCGAAAGTAAATTGGCATAATCGTTTACCCAGGCGGTCGGACGGTCAGGAAAGACAGTGTTTTGGGCGGAGATGATATGAAAGCCCATGAAAAAGGCAACGGTAAGGACAAGGAGTTTTCGCATAATTCTATTTTTTACCGAAGGATATTGAATCGGATAATTCGTTTACATCATTTTTAGTATAAGGGAAATGTTTCTTGAGTTGCTCGCCTGCGGTTAAAATCCCCCGGGATAATCCTTCGGCATATTTTGCTTCGGAAAAGGCTTCTCCCATTGATTGTTTTATTTGGTCCCAAAAATCGGCCGGTACTTTGCTGTTGATGCCGGCATCGCCAAGAATGGCGAATTTCCGGGTCTTGGTGGCCAGGTAGAATAGCACTCCGTTTCGCTCAGCGGTCTTGTGCATACCCAGATATTCGAAAAGATATGCGGCGCGATCGAGCACATCACCTTTGATTTCCGTTTCGATATGGACCCGGATTTCCCCTGATGTATTTTTCTCAGCCTCCTTGATGGCGTTCTCAACAAGGCTTATTTCCTCCTTGTTGAGAAATTCAGATGTACTCATGAGATGATGTTTTTGTTTGATTATTCTTTACCAATCTTAGAATTTTACTTCGGGAGCTTTCTCAGACCCTTCCTCAGCAGTGAAATAGCCTCTTTCTTCGAAACCGAAAATCATTGCCATAATGTTCCTTGGGAAAACCCTGCGAGCGGTATTGTAGGCGCCAACCATGTCATTGAATTTCTTTCTTTCGAAACTGATCCGGTTTTCTGTGCCTTCGAGCTGTGCCTGCAGTTCGAGGAAGTTCTGATTTGCTTTCAGATCGGGGTATTGCTCTACCACAACCATCAGTCGCGCCAAGGAAGATGTAAGACCGCTCTGTGCCGACTGGAAATTCTGAATGGCTTCCGGCGACATGTTGGAAGGATCAACGGTAACACTTGTAGCTTTAGCACGGGCTTCGATAACATCGGTTAAGGTGGATTTCTCGAAATTGGCATATCCTTTTACGGTCTCAACCAGATTGGGAATCAGGTCGGCTCTTCTCTGGTATGCGTTTTCAACCTGAGCCCATGCCTGATTTATTGCTTCATCCTGGGTTACCAGTTTGTTGTAACCGCAACCTGAAAGAAAGGGGAGGAGCATTACCACTGCCAAAATTTTTACTGCGTTCTTCATGATTTTTTGTTGTAAAGTTATACGATTTTGAGATTGCTTACTATTTCGACATACTATGTCAAAAAGCATTCCGTATTATTTGCAATAAAATTCCTGATGACTGTTTAAAGTCTTAAATTTGAACCAAAGCGTGAAGCCATGTCCGATAAAGTGTTTAAAGAGCTTATAATTCAAGGGATACCCGATACTCTTCCCCCGAAATACAAATATGATCCAACCCTAAACCACGCGCCACGGCGTAAGGACATATTGTCAGTTCAGGAAAAAAAACTTGCCATCCACAATGCCCTGCGGTATTTCCCGCCCGAGTTTCATGCCGAACTGTCGGGTGAATTTTTTGATGAACTCCAACGCTACGGACGAATTTACATGTACAGGTTTAAACCCGTATACCGCATTTATGCCCGCCCGATTCGCGAATACCCTTATAAATCGTTGCATGCTGCAGCTATAATGCATATGCTCAGCAACAACCTTGACGATATGGTAGCCCAGCACCCCCATGAGCTCATAACCTACGGGGGAAATGGCGCGGTTTTCCAAAACTGGGCGCAATATCTGCTCACCATGAAATACCTGGCCACAATGGATGATGAGCAAACCCTGGTTCTCTACAGCGGTCATCCCATGGGCCTTTTTCCCTCACACAGAGAAGCCCCCCGGGTTGTGGTTACGAATGGTATGGTAGTGCCGAACTATTCAAAGCCTGACGACTATGAGAAGTTTAATGCTTTGGGAGTGTCGCAATATGGACAGATGACAGCCGGATCGTTTATGTATATTGGTCCGCAAGGCATTGTGCACGGTACCGCCATTACGGTTCTAAATGCCGGGAGACGGAAATCGGGTCCGGCAATGAAAGATCTTGCAGGGAAGATTTATGTGACCAGCGGCCTGGGCGGAATGTCGGGAGCACAGCCCAAAGCGACTGTTATAGCAGGCGGGGTTTGTGTAATCGCAGAAATCAACCCGAAAGCATTGAAGACCCGTTTCGAACAGGGCTGGGTTGATGAAACGTATAGCAATCTTGATCAGGTAATTGACCGGATGAAAACGGCTGCGCAAAGCAGGATGGCATTATCAATTGCTTATCTGGGAAATGTTGTCGATCTCTGGGAGCGTTTGGCAGAGGAAAATTACCCGATTGATCTGGGCTCCGATCAAACCAGCCTGCACAATCCCTTTGCCGGGGGCTACTACCCTGCAGGTCTTAGCTTTGATGAGTCGAACCTGATGATGCGGGAGGAGCCTGAAAAGTTCAGGGAAAAAGTGTATGAATCGCTTCGCCGACAGGTAGCAGCCATAAATAAGCTCAGCAAGAATGGAATGTATTTCTGGGATTACGGAAATGCTTTTTTGCTGGAAGCTGGTAGGGCAGGAGCGGATATTTTTGTCGGCAAGGACGAATTCCGCTATCCCTCGTACGTGCAGGATATCATGGGTCCCTTGTTTTTTGATTATGGTTTTGGTCCGTTCCGTTGGGTTTGCACCTCTGCCGATCCCGCCGATCTCGAATTAACCGATCGAATAGCGCAGGAAGTAATGGAGGAGATTGCTCGTACCGCTCCCCCGGAAATTGCAATGCAGATGCACGACAATATTCAGTGGATCAGGGAGGCAGGCAGGAACAATCTGGTTGTGGGTTCGGAGGCGAGGATACTGTATGCGGATTGCGAGGGCAGGACGAGAATTGCCGCAGCTTTTAACAAGGCCATTCGCGATGGGCGTATTTCGGAGCCTGTGGTTCTGGGCCGCGACCATCATGATGTTTCGGGAACCGATTCGCCCTACAGGGAAACGTCCAACATATATGACGGAAGCCGGTTTACAGCCGATATGGCAATACAGAACGTTATTGGCGATGCATTCAGGGGCGCCGGCTGGGTTTCCATTCATAACGGGGGAGGAGTAGGCTGGGGCGAAGTTGTGAACGGTGGATTTGGCATGGTTTTAGATGGAAGCGAAGAGGCCAACCGAAGATTAAAAATGATGCTTCACTGGGATGTGAACAACGGCATAAGCCGGAGGAGCTGGGCTAGAAATGAAGCGGCCGTTTTTGCAATCAAGAGGGAGATGGAACGTACCCCGGGGCTTGTGGTTACCTTGCCGAATCTTGCCGATGATGATCTGATAAACGGGATTGTGACCTCAACCTGAAAACCCTGATTCGGTAAATTGGTTTTGGCCGTATCATTTTCTGAGGATGTCTGGATTAGGGAGATTTGATTCGTTGAAATTTGAGAACAAAAAAATATTAGAATGAGAAAATATAGATTTATTGCAATTGTTCTATTGGTAAGCCTTGGCTTAGCGGCATGTGATGAATTAAATGACTTGTTATCGGATGATCCCAGGGATGCCTTTGTTGGCGATTGGAGCGTTAAGGAGGAGAATACCCTGAAATCAACGGACTACTATAACGTCACGATCCGAAAATCCGAAACTGATACAAGTCTTGTGATAATTGAAAATTTTTATCAACTTAGTTACAGTGCAGAGATTGAAGCCAAAGTTACCGGAAGCAACATTACCATTGCTTCCCAAACCTTGACAGCCGCAGGTTCTGATTTTAAAATCCAGGGTTATGGTAGCATGCCATTTAACGGGAAAACCATTGGTTGGTCGTACACGGTTGATCATCTCAACGGATTCATTGATCAGGTAACCGCGACTTTTACAAAGGAGGATTAGAACAGCAGTCCATAGGGTCGCTCGATTGTATTATTCAGTTCCTCGAGAGAGATGTTTCTGCTCATGCGATAGAATTCCTTTCCCCCGAAAAAAATAAGCAGGGTAGGGATGGAAAAAATACGCATCTGACCGGCAATGAGCGGCGATTTTTCAATATCTACATAAAAAACCTTAAATTCCGGATACTCTTCTTCGAGCATTGCGAGCAGTTTCGGCTTTAATACTTTACAAACATTGCAGTGCGGAGCTGAGAAATAGACTGCTGCCGCAGGATGGGAATCAATCTCCAGTTCCAGATCAGCGAGGCTGTAAAGGTCTTTGAAAAGCATATGGAATTCTTGTTAAAGTTGGAGGTAAATTTAATATTTCCCTGAGCTCAGCATTACGAGAGCGCAATCGGTAACCACCTCAATGCCCCTTTCGCGAGCCATTTTCATGAGTTCCTCGTTTACGGTTCCCGGATTGAAAATGATACGTTTTGGGTACAAAGATAGGATGTAGTCGTAAAGAGCGGCCTGACCTTTAGGTCCCACATAGAGTGAAACGGTATGGATGTCCTTAAAAACCGGTTTGTCGGTAAGGATTTTAATTCCCGATATCTCCCCCTCTTTGGATCCCAGAGCAACCACTTCAGTGTTGTGTCGCACAAGGCTTTTGACCATTTTATGAGAGAATCGGAGTGGGTTTGGGCTTGCACCTAAAACCAGGGTTTTTTTCATGGGGAAAAGTGTTTTTCGTAGTCAGCTAAATGTAGAAATAAAATCCGGATTTGGAGCATTGTCGGAATAATGTGACTTCAGCACGTGGAAAATGGCTCTGTGCAGCTAGTTTGATATTCTCCGGAAATTTAGGTTTGTTTTCCATGTGAACACATAAAAAGCAAATTTAATGCACTTAGAAAGGACTGCGATAAACGATAGATTGGAATTGTGATGTTGGAGGGAGAGAATCTTTAAAATATTATGCGTTTACCAAAAAGATTTCCTTGCATTTTATAGAATAAAATTGAATTTGCTGACAAAGTTCTGGTCTATGCAGTTCTTCACATATAAAGAAGTTCCAAACTTTGGAAAGGTAAGGTGAAAAAATTGTGAGATTTTTGTTAGAATGATTACGGGGCGAGGATGTACGACCCGCAGTTAGGCAGGTGGCATAGTGTTGACCCACTTACTGATAGTATAGTAAACATAACACCATACAACTAAGCCTTAAACAATCCTGTAATCTTTGTTGACCCTGATGGTGAATACCCTGTAATTACAATATCAGGTCAAAAAACAGGAGCGACAGCGGACCAAAGGGTTTTAGGCTACTCTGGCGGAGTTACAACACAAGTTGATTTATATAATGTAACTGTAACCGATACAGAAGATGCTAATTATAGTATGTCTTTCTCTGTAACACGAGATGCATGGACAGTTGAACCAAGTAATGGTAATACTGCTAGCAATGTTGGTTTTGAGCGAAAAGATGGAGACGTAAATCATTATACAGGCACAGTAATGGCTAATGGTTATTGGTCAGCAATATCAATTTGCTGATGAAGATGCAAAATACTATATAGGTACTGATACTCTCTCAGAAATGAGTAGTGTAGAATATGATAAAACAGGAGAATTATTAAGTATTACTTTATTCAAATCAGAAGGTATTTTAAAATACACGAAAGATGAAGTTTTGAAGGATTTAAAATTACTTGATTTTGTGGGTGCAAAATATAAGCAAAACTGGACTTTTATAAATGATACCTTGCTCGTTAATGAATCAGATACTTTAAATATCGAAATAATAGCAACCGAAAGAGATAGACAGGTATTGTTAAAAAGAAAAGAAGGGAAAAATGTTATAGCCTTTGAATTATATTAAAAAGAAAATATGAGAACCAAAAAGCCCGGCCTGTTTGGGTTTTTTTATGCTTTATTTTACCTTTCTAAAACTTCTAATCTTTGAAGGCCTGCGGTGTCCATGAATAATACCAAGGATAACAATTTCGGCAGGTTTAATTTTATAGATAATAAGCCAGCTAAAACAAACAGCTTTACGGTAGATTTTATTTTTGGTGGGTATTTCGTCACATTCCCGAAAAGCGAGCGGGTTCTTTTCAATGTGGTCAATTGTTTTAAAAATCTCATCACCAACACGGATAGCGTTTAAAGGCTCATGGCGTATATAGGCAATATAGCCGGTAATATCATCAATGTTCTGTATTGCGTGTTCGGTTACCCTTAGCGAATAAGCTTTTGGAGCTTCTTCTTTTGTTCTGCCCATCTTTGTTTTGCTTCAGGTAAACTTACAGTTGGAGAGTTCTCGGCATACTCTACCCATTTTCGAAAATCCTCAATACTTATTGGTTCACCAGAGAGGGAATATGAATTTAAATCAGGTTCTTTTACAATACGGATTAAGTTTTTATGTTCCAAATCCTGTAAAGCTTTTAAAGAGGAATTTGCTGTAAGTTCTATTGTTAGTTTTTTCATATAGTCTTCATTTTAATAATCTTAAGTCTTTTCTTGAATATAACAAAAG
>CAMAZH010000092.1 GCA_945863035.1 Chitinophaga pinensis
AGACTGATTTCCATAGCACCAGCCTTATAATCGTAATCAGGTCTTTCGTCAACGCAGATGGAAAATGAACCGCTTACCAGATCATCATCAACCGAAATCCAATACCAATGGCCAATAGTAAGTGTATCCTGTTGCATAATAATAGTTCCGGTATTTCCGGATGGAAGCCTGTTACAGCCAATCTCAGAACCCGCACTATTATAAATTACTGCCTGTTGGCGTTGCATGGTGCCATAAACCCCACCGGTTCGAAGTTGAAACTTGATATATGGAGTGGTAGCCTGAAACTTGAACCAAACGTTCTTATTTGTGCTTCCTGTCCAGCAGCCAGCCTGTCCTACATCAGCAGTGGCATAATAGTTTGTAAATTCAGCATCGGCAGAGCACCACAAACTGATATCTGAAAGAATATGGGCTCCTTTACGATAGTCAAAGTCTACCTCATCATCAACACAAATAGTGAAAGAACCACTGGTATTATAATCATCTACTCCAATCCAATACCAATTGCCTGCAGTTAATGTATCAGATTGCAAAACCAAAGCACCTGTGTTGGTTGAGGAAGATGCGCAAGCTACTTGTCCGCCATAGGCATTTCTTAATGTCATTTGCTGTCGAACCATACTACCAAAGGCACCGCCATTTCTAACCTGAACCTTGATTTCAGGGGTAGTGGCCTGAAATTTGAACCAGACAACCTTATTTTCCGAACCGGACCAACAAGTACCCGATACGGTTCCAATTGCGCCTCCAACATTTGTATAAGCAGCATCGGGACCACACCAGTCTGAAATATCGATAAGTTCAATAGCTCCCTGAGGATATGAATAACTTACATCATCGTCTATGCAAATACTGAAGGATCCGGGCTGAACAGCATCGTCAACAGAAATAAAGTACTCGTTCCCTGCAACAAGAAGGTTTGACACAAGCGTAAGCGTCCCTTGGCCAGCAAGTGGTGCGGCACATTCAATTTGATTCCCCGAATTATCCCAAAGAACGATTTGCTGTCCGGACATTTGACCATAATTGCCTCCGGTTTTAACATCAATAGTAACAAGATTCGAATTAGCAGTAAACTTGAACCATACATTTTTATTTACCGCACCCGACCAGCAACTCCCCTGAGACTCATCGCCTGTTGCAATTGAGTTTGTGAATTTGGAATCGTCTGAGCAATAGGAGTTCAGATCGCTTAATACTATTGCTCCGGCTTTATTGTCATTTGGTATACTTCCCGTTACGCATAATGTAAATGTGCCTCGATAAGTGGGAT
The DNA here is from genome assembly GCA_945863035.1 of Chitinophaga pinensis. GTDB lineage: Bacteria > Bacteroidota > Bacteroidia > Bacteroidales > JACJXF01. Next base: position 1,277 of record CAMAZH010000092.1, read on the forward strand.
TGTTAGAATTATCCACAGAAATATAATACCAATTTCCCGGAATGAGCGATTCTGAATATGCTTCTATATCAGAATTATCAGTAGCATAAACTTTACAAGCAACCTGAGTCAGGGTTTCATTCCAGATGGCAATAAATGGTCTTCTCAAATTACCCTCAACACCCGTTGTACGAAGATGCGCGGAAACGCTTGTTCCTGTTGCCTGGAACCTGAACCAACGATTGAAAGTTGGTCCATGTGGCCAGCAACTTCCTCTTGCCTCATCCCCTGTAGCATTAATTGTAGTAAACTCCTGAACGCCAGAGCACCAGTTATCAATTCCGGGAATCGTAATTGCCCCATCCTTAAAGTCGTAACTTAGGGTATTCTCAATGCATAGACTGAACGTTCCCCTATAACCAATATTATTATTATTATCAACCGAGATAAAATAAAGGGAGCCTGGAACGAGATCAAACAGATTACTTGTCAATTCAAGATCGCCGTATTCGCCATTACTATTGCGGCATGCTATCTGGTTGCCCGCTGAATCCCAAAGCGCAATAAACGGATATCTTATTGTACCTTCAGACCCCCCCGTAAGAAGGCTCATTGTAACCTCTGGTGTTGTTGCACGGAATTTAAACCATCGGTTGTAATTTGGTCCACTTGTCCAGCAAATTCCCTTTAGTGCATCCGGTGTTGCTCCTATAGTTGAATATGATGCTGATGCTGAGCACCAGGATGTATCGTGAGGCAATTCAATTGCACCCGATCTGAAATCATAGTCAATAGAATCCTGTAAGCAAAGGCTAAACGAACCTCGATATCCGGTGTTGTTCTGATTATCAACAGATATGTAATAAAGCCTGCCCGGTACGAGATTATCTCCACCCACACTTATATCATCGTATTCCCAACTGTATCGTGAGGACGAAATTTCAACTCCAGCTGAATCCCACATTGCAAGAAAGGGGTAACGCAAAGAACCTTCAGCCCCGCCAGTCTTGAGGATTACTGATGCCATACCTGTTGCAGGCGCAATAAAACTAAACCATCTGTTGAAATTTGGACCATCCACCCATGCACTTCCTTTAACTCCATCAGGAGTTCCTCCAATTGTAGTGAACTGGGCCTCAGTTGAACACCAATTATCACTGGTAATAGGGAATGCAGCAAGTTTAAAGTCATAGTCAAGTGTATCCGATGCACACAAACTAAATGAACCGCGATAATCCACCCCAACATGATTGTCTACTGCAAGATAATACCAATTGCCCGGTGTAAGAGAATCGCTGCTTATTGTAAGCTGACCATATTCGGTGGCGTAACGAATACTGGAAACCTCCACGTCGTTTTCATTCCAAATAGCCATAAATGGATGGCGCAGTGTTCCATCGGCTCCTCCCGACTTCAGATCAAATTTTATCAGCTTGCTGGTTGCTTGAAATTTAAACCAACGGTTATAATTGGGACCATTTGTCCAAGTTGTGCCTTTAAGCCGGTCAGGAGTTGCATGTAAGGTACTGTAAGCCGCAAGTGGGCTGCACCAGTTATCCAAATCGTCTAATATTATAGCTGCTTCCTTAAAATCATAATCAACCGTATCGGTTATGCATAATGAGAAGGTTCCCCTATAACCTGTGCCTACGTAATTATCTGCAGAAATAAAATACCATTGACCCGGGGTCAAAGAAATGCTGTTTATGCTAATTGTCTGATATTCTGTACTATATCGCACACTTCCGATTTCATTTCCCGATGAATCCCAAAGGGCAAGCAGGGGATTCCGGAGTGTACCGTCATCGCCTCCGGTTTTCATTTCAACCTTTATATAGGGTTTTGTTGCTTGAAATTTGAACCAGCGATTATAATTAGGACCATTCGGCCAGATGGATCCTTTCAATTCGTCGGCAGTAGCTCCAACGGTGCTATAGGCTTTTTGAGCAGAACACCAATCGGTAGAGTGAGGAACAGTCAAAGCGGCTGATCTGTAATCGTAGTCAAGCGTGTCGGTTACACATAGGGTGAAACTCCCTCTATAACCGGTTCCATCATGGTTATCAACCGATATATAATACCACGTTCCCGGAGTCAGTGTATCTGATCCTACATAAATTGAACTATACTCAGAGGAATACCTTGAACTTGACAATTCAACGTCGTTTTCGTTCCAAAGAGCAAGGAAAGGATAACGGAGGCTACCGCTAGTTCCGCCAATTTTAAGGTCAACCTTGACCTGTGTATTTGTAGCCTGAAACTTGAACCAACGGTTGTAATTAGGTCCATTGTTCCAGGTTGAACCTTTTAATCTGTCTGGAGTTGCGCCCATAGTGGAATATTCGGCCAAAGCACTGCACCAGTCATCGATATCGGTAAGTACCAGTGCCGCTTCTTTAAAATCGTAATCAATAGTATCCGTAATGCAAAGTGTGAAAGTTCCACGGTACCCTGTTCCCACATGATTATCAGCAGAAACAAAATACCAGTTTCCGGGGACAAGAGAAGTGGTGCTTACACTGATATCGCTATATTCCGCATTATAAGGAGCGCTTTTGACTTCTATCCCGGAACTATCCCACAAGGCGATGAAAGGATATCTAAGGCTTCCTTCTGTTCCTCCTGTTTTCAGGTCGATCTTAACTGTGGGTTTGGTTGCTTGAAATTTGAACCAGCGGTTATAATTGGGACCATTGTTCCAAAGACTACCTTTATCTCCGTCAGCAGTTGCGCTCATTGTTGTAAATTCGGCCTCGGCAGAACACCAATAATTAAGATCCGAAAGTTCAATAGCAGCTTCTCTGAAATCATAATCCAAGGTATCCGTTACACAAAGAGAAAATGTTCCCCGATTACCACCACCAACATAATTATCAGCAGAAATCCAATATGCCTCACCCGGATTAAGGGTATTGGTACTGATTGTTACCTGTCCATATTCAGAATAATATCTGGCACTCTTAATCTCGTTATCTGCAGAATCCCAAAGCGCAAGTAAACCATACCTCAAGGTTCCCTGATCCCCACCGGTTATCAGGTCTATCTTAATCTGTGATGTGGTTGCAACAAACTTGAACCAACGATTGTAATTCGGGCCATTCGGCCAAATACTTCCAGAATCACGATCTGCAGTGCCTCCAACAGTACTGTATGCTTTGTCAGCCGAACACCAATCATGAATTGACAGAAGTTCAACAGCACCTTCCTTAAAGTCGTAATCAACTATATCCGTTACGCAAAGAGTAAAGGTTCCTCTGCGCCAAAGATCGAGATAATTGTCAACTGATATATAGTACAGTTCCCCGGGAATAAGGCTGGTTGAACTTACAACCACAGGACTATATTCACTAATATACCGAGCACTGGTTATTTCGGTGAGAGAAGAATCCCATATTGCTACCAATCCATTCCTCAGAGTACCAAATACTCCTCCGGTCTTCATTTCCGCTCTGATTTGATTTGTCGTTGCTCTGAACTTAAACCAACGATTATAATTGGGCCCACTGTTCCATTTAGAAGGAACTATTCCATCAGGGGTTGCAGCAATAGTAGTATACATCGCATTAGCTGAACACCAGTCACTAATATCAGTTAATTCAATTGCCCCATCGGGAAAATCATAGTCAACGGTATTTTTAACATTAAGGGAGAAAGATCCGCGATTGTAGGTTTCAAACTGATTATCGATTGAGAAAAAATACCAGGTACCAGGGGTTAATCCGGCATACCCCAATTTCACATCATCATATTCTGTATAATAACGGGCACATGATAATTGGTTGCCTGCCCCATCCCACAAAGCAATAAGCGGTCTTCGCATCGTACCCTCAGTGCCTCCTGTCAATGCCTCAATCGTCACAAAAGAAGAGGTAGCCTGAAAAGTAAACCAACGATTGAAATTGGGTCCAGATGGCCAGCAACTTCCTTTGGACCCGTCGGGCGAAGCATCGAGAGTGCTATAGGCCATCAAAGCAGAACTCCAGGTTGGAATGTGGGGAACTGTTAATGCACCTTCTTTAAAGTCATAATCAACTTCATCATCAAGACATAGAGTAAACGTTCCGCGGTAGGCTGTATTATTCGAGTTATCAACTGAAATATAATACCATTCCCCGGGAATCAAATTTGGATAACCCGCATTAATATCAGCAAAATCGGAATAAAAATACTGGCAAGCCAACTGGGTTCCCGACTCATCCCATAATGCAACCAATGCGCGACGCAAACTACCTTCGGTTCCACCTGTTTTTACATCAATCTTAATTTCAGACGTGGTTGCCTGAAACTTAAACCATCGGTTGAATGAAGGACCATTAGGCCAACAGGAACCTGCTGCTTCATCAGCAGTTGCAGCGGTGGTGGTATAGGCCGCAAGGTTTGAGCACCAGTTGTCAATATCCGGTATAAACCGAGCACCAATCTTAAAATCGTAATTCTTTACTACGCTTATTGAGGTGTCAGCTGAACTGCAACCGTTTCCGTCAGTATAAAAATACACTACCGTGTCGGTCCTTACACCAGCCAGAGCAGGGCTGTATGAATTCCCTGTGATTCCAAAGCCAAAATATGTTCCGCCTCCTGGAATGCCTGTGAGGCTGATTACAGGATCTGAAATATCATACAAACTGTCGAGTCCTATGAAGCTTACAACGGGCAAATCATAAACAAGGGTGGTTTGTTTAACTGTGTCCGAGCAACCATTTAGGTCAGTATGATAATAGACTATTTCATGCGAGCCGACCACAGATGGATTGAAAAGGGCATTCCCACTTCCTGTCAGTGTAATCAATGAACCGGAAAAAGTTCCATCCGGAGCTAAGTTACCAAATAATGTATCAGCGGGGGCATTGAGACAATAGCTTGCTTCGAGTCCCGCAAATCCTACAGCAGGCAATGGATTGACAAGTATGGATTCGGATACAGTGTCGGAACAGCCATATATATCTGTTAAATAATAGTTAACCGTATAGCTACCTGCCGCAGAAGGGTTAAAATCGGCTGTCCCATCGCCATTGTCCACTATCCCAATTCCTTCAAAACTTCCAAGAGGAACCTGGTTTCCTGTGAGTATCTGAATTGCACTACTCTCACAAATGGGAGAAATAATCCCACTAATGCTTAATACAGGCAATGCATTTACCAAAATCGTCTGGGCGATGGAGTTGGTACAGCCGTTCCCATCGGTGTAGGTGTAAGTTACAGTATGCGTTCCTGCTCCAGCGGCTGCCGGGTCAAACGACGGCGAGGAGCTGATTCCCGCTCCGCTGTAGGTTCCGCCAGCTGGCAGTCCCTGGCTAAGATCGAAGGCTGCGGCATCGACACATACGGCCGGTACGGCTGAAAACGTGAGGACCGGAAGATCGTTCACCGTGACGGTCTGGGTGATGGAGTTGGCACAGCCGTTCCCATCGATGTAGGTGTAAGTTACAGTATGCGTTCCTGCTCCAGCGGCTGCCGGGTCAAACGACGGCGAGGAGCTGATTCCCGCTCCGCTGTAGGTTCCGCCAGCTGGCAGACCCTGGCTAAGGTCGAAGGCTGCGGCATCGACACATACGGCCGGGACGGCTGAAAAAGTCACGACCGGAAGATCATTCACAGTAACGGTCTGAGTGGTAGAGTTGACACAGCCATTCCCATCGGTGAAATTGTAAGTAATTGTATGGGTTCCTGTTCCTGCTGCCGCCGGGTCAAAAGACAGCGAAGTGCTGATTCCTGCACCGCTGTAGATTCCGCCAGCAGGAAGTCCCTGGGTAAGATCGAAGACTGCGGTATTGATGCATACAGAAGGAACCGCTGAAAATGTCACAACTGGAAGATCAGCAACCGTGATGGTCTGGTTAATGGAGTTGGCGCAACTGTTTCCGTCGGTGTATATGTAAGCAATAGTATGAGACCCTACTCCGGCATTGGCCGGGTCAAACGAAGGGGAAGCGCTGATTCCTGCTCCACTATAGGTTCCGCTAGCTGGCAGTCCCTGGGTAAGGTCGAAAGCTGCAGCACCGACGCATACGGCCGGGACAACTGAAAACGTCAAGACAGGAAGATCGTTCACTGTGACGGTCTGGGTAATTGAACTGGTAATGCCGTTTCCGTCGGTGTAGGTATACGTAATAATATGTGTTCCTGCTCCAGCGGCTGCCGGGTCAAACGAAGGCGAGGTGCTGATTCCTGTTCCGGAGTAGATTCCGCCTGCAGGCAAGCCCTGGGTAAGATCAAAGGCTGCGGCATCGGCACAGACAGAAGGAATGGATGAAAAGGTCAATGCAGTTACAACGCTAACGGTGACGGTCTGGGTGGCAGAGTTTTCACAACCATTCCCATCGGTATATGTGTAAGTAACTGTATGAGTACCTCCTCCGGCAGCAGCCGGGTCAAACGACGGTGAAGCGCTGATTCCTGTCCCACTATAAATCCCGCCTGCAGGCAGCCCCTGAGTCAGATCGAACGCTGGTGTATCAGAAAAGACATCCGATACGGCATTAAATGTAATTATTGGCAATGAATAAACGGTGACTACTTCATCAACAGAAGCTGCACTCTGGCATCCATTTATATCGGAAATTTGAACACTGTAATTGCCGGATGCTGTGACATTTATAGAGGCAGTTGATTCACCGGTTGACCACAAATAAGCATTTCCTGCACCAGATGTTAACGTAACACTTCCTCCAGAACAAAATGTTGTTAATCCTCCGGCTGAAATTGTTGGAGCAGCAGGCAAAGGATTCATTGTTACTATCGAGGTAGCTGAAACAGGGCTAAGGCATCCGTTGACATCTATAACCTGTATAGAAAAATTACCTGCAGAGCTAACATTTATGCTTGCTGTTGTTTCACCATTTGACCAAAGATAAATACTCGCGAGACTGGAAGTCAAGGTCACATCATTGCCCGTGCATAAAGCCAGGGGGCCGGATGCTGTAATAGCGGGTATAACGGGTGATGGGTAAACTAAAAGTGTCCCGCCAGCGGTAATCGTTCCGCATCCACCGGTTAAGGTTACCACATAATTAAAGGTGCCATCTTCTGATGGTGTACCGCTGATTGTAACCTCATCTCCACTCCAAGTTCCGGTTACACCAGCCGGCAAATCGCTGAAGCTGGCTCCTGTAGCACCTGTTGTTGAATAAGTAATATTGCTTAGTATGGTGTTTAAGCAGTTGGTCTGATTATCTGTTCCCGGACCCGAACTTAATGCAATCGTGTTAAGGGGATTAACGGCCGCGGTAACTGCAGTCCTTGCGCTTTCACAGGACGCTGTTGTATTGTAAACTGCAGCGTAGTATACCGTTGTTGCGCTTATTGAAGGCGTGGTAAAGGAGGCTCCATCGGTTTGTAATAAGGTTCCTCCTGCTGCAGAATCGTACCATTTATAATTTTCTCCGGCACCAGCGCCACTTGCCGAAAGATTAACCGTTCCCGTGCCACATGTAAAACCATCAATAACTGCAGGCGCTGCGGGTGCAGGGGTAGCGCTAAAGGTTAAAGTGGCCGAATAACTGTATTTTACACAAGCGGTGTTATCTGTGATTTCACACCTATATATATTGCCGTCCATTAAGGCCGTTGCTCCAGAAATAGTTAGGGATGCGGTTGAAACCCCTGAATATAAACCTCCATCACCTAGGGCTACCCATCCCCCTCCATCATTTATTTCCCAAGCATAAGAGGGAGACACCGCAGTTGTGGAGGTTATGGCGAAATATACGGTTGAACCCGAGCAACTTGTTGTATTTGCCGGGCCTATAATACTATATGGACAGGGAAGATGCCCTCCGAGGATAACAGTATTGACAAGTTCAAATAAACTTGCAGATTCATTCGAATCAAGCTCATCATAGCCAAAAACATCAACAGAAGCCGGTGTAAGCGAAACATCCGCATTTGGGTTCAAAACATACACTTTTGGACCTCCTCCTCCGGTTTCCTTAATTATCCCGGTAGCATTACCCCCAATTATAAGGTTCCCATTGTTTTGAATTTCGGACTCAAGGGAGGAAGAAAAATTACCAGCGATAATCACATTACTTCTCCAAATAACTGTTGATCCATCATTGGTATAATTCCCATATACAATTAGGGTAGCAGCCCCCCCGCCACTAGGCATATTCAAAGCACCTGAAGACAATATACTTACATCTCCATTAACAGTAAAAGTAACACCGTTACTAATATTAACAGTTCCTGAGACAACGAGGCTTTTTATAGTGTGGTCAGCAGTTACTAAAGCAGTGTTTGGGAATCTGACAGTGACATTTCCGTCTGTTGAAGTTGGAGCTGCAGCAGCAGCCACCCATGCGCTACCGTTATACCTTTGCCAATTGGTAGGAAAAGAAAAACTCACATTGCCATTGGTTTGGAAATCGCCGGCAGTTTGAGCCAATACATTTGAGAATACAAAAAGTAAAGAAATAAAAGCAAGCGCGGCCCGATAAGAAAATTGAGCAATTAAGAATTGCTCAATTTTAAAAGCGATATCGGATGGCTTATTCTTCATTAATTTTAAGACTCCCTATTTACCTAATTCAAATGTTTTAATTTAGTTCTACTTTGACATATTAGAAAAATCATCGATAATACCAATCTGTTAAAATAGAATTGAATAACTTCAAAATAAAAACAATCTATTCTAATTCTCATAAAAAGTTTTTAACTTAAATCATCAGTTAAAAACGAGTTGAGTTTTTAACGGTCCTCACTCTATAAAGGTTTCAAAAATGTTTGTATGATCATATTTACAGACTTAAATATGTTAAAAAGAGTTGCATGAAAAGAGCAATAATTGTTAAAATCGGATTCCCCCTACAAGCTGCAGCAAAAAGCAGTCTGATTTTGAGATAAATATCAACCTTAATTTTAATACTTAATGCAGTGATTCCACTTGTTTTGACTGGATTAACACGTATGTTTTCTTACGTATAATTACCTGATAAAAAGTCATTGGAATCCATAAACATCATTCCTAAAACATTCCAATACAGGCTTGCAATAAAAATCTCCCTGTTAACTTTAGCTGGATAAGGGAAAGGATTTCAAATTTCGCCCGGCAAGTACTTGAATATTTTACAAGGTTTTAATCTCGGTTACCAGTTTCTGAAGACTGTCTTTTGCGTTCCCAAAAAGCATTCTGGTTTTGGGTTCATAAAAAAGATAGTTTTCAATAGCAGCGTAGCCTTTACCCATACCTCTTTTCATTACAATAACATTTTTAGCTTCATGTGTTTTGATGATGGGCATCCCATAAATCGGACTGGATGCATCATCAAGAGCTGCAGGATTTACAACATCATTAGCCCCGATAACCAAAACCACATCGGTATTAGGCATTTCCGGGTTTATATCATCCATCTCGATAAGCTTGTCATAGGAAACATCGGCTTCAGCCAGCAGCACGTTCATGTGCCCAGGCATTCTGCCCGCCACCGGGTGAATGGCATACTTCACTTCCCCTCCTTTTTCCTCTATCAGTTTTTCCAATTCATGACAGAGATGCTGAGCTTGTGCGACAGCAAGGCCATATCCGGGAACAATTACAACCTTGGAAGAATAGCTCAAGAGAACTGCTGCATCACTCAGAGAGACCTCCTTAATAATTCCTATTTCTTTATTGGAAGCTGCCCCTCCTCCCCCGAACGATCCGATAATAACATTCAGCAGGGAGCGGTTCATAGCTTTGCACATCTGAATTGTGAGAATGGTACCAGCGGCTCCGACGAGAATTCCTCCCAGAATCATTGCCTCGTTCTGGTAAATAAATCCGGCCATAGCGGCAGCAATACCTGTAAGTGAGTTAAGAAGAGAGATAACCACCGGCATATCGGCTCCCCCGATAGGCATCACAAAACTCACCCCATAGATCAAACTCATGGCCAAAAGCCCGTAAACCAGATAGGTTCGAGTTTCAAGCGAGTAACCTCCAAATAATATCAACACGGTAATAACAACGAGGATCAGCATAAACAAAAGGTTAACCCAGGTCATGTACTTAGAAAAGATATCCCCTACTTTCCCATCCAATTTCCCATATGCAATCATACTTCCGCTGAATGCTATGGTTCCGATGATTAATCCCAATAATCCGACTAAAACAGCCTGATCGGGATTTTTTGTAAATTCTATAAGAGCAACTATAGCTGATGCAGCCCCCCCTGTTGCATTAAAAAAGGAAACCATTTGAGGCATGGCTGTCATTTTGACTTTACGTGCCATTACGGCACCAATCACTCCGCCCGCGGCTATTGTAAGCACAACAACCATCCCATTGACAAGGGAAATTGCGTCCCCGTTCGGGTTTCTGTGAAATAGAAAAGTCGTTATCATGGGAAGAATCATTCCTGCAGCAGCCCACAAATTTCCGCGTCGAGCGGTTTCAGGATGACTCTGTAACTTCAAGCCAATAACAAACATTATTGCAGCAAGAAGGTAGCTGTATTCCAGCACAAAAGTGACTGGCAAAACAGAATTCAAAAGGATCAATGCAGTCATAATTATTTTTTCTTCTTTTTAAACATTTCAAGCATTCGGTCGGTAACAACGTACCCTCCGGCAACATTAAGCGTGGCAAGGAAAAGAGCCAAGATTCCAAAAATCCATTCAAATGAGGTTGATGCGTGTCCCACCAGAATAATACCGCCAATAATAATAACCCCGCTGATTGCATTGGCACCCGACATCAGAGGAGTATGCAATACCGATGGCACATTGGAAATCACCTCAAAGCCAAGAAAAACAGATAAAACAATAATAAATATTGCCTCTTTATTATTGATGAGAAAATTAAGTATGCTATCCATATATAAAATTATTTATTCATTGAATCTTTTACCCTTACATGCACAATCTCCTTTTTATGAGTAACACATGTGCCTTTTACGATATCATCGTCGAAATTCAAGTTCAGGTTTCCGTCTTCACCGATAATCAGCTTGAGGAAATTAAGAATATTTTTGCCAAGCATAAAACTGGCATCCGTTGGCATCTCGGAAGGGTAATTCGATTTCCCGACAATAAACACATCTTTATGATTTACAACATCATTGTTACGAGTCAACTCACAATTGCCGCCTGAGGAAGCGGCAAGGTCTATGATAATTGAGCCGGGCTGCATCTGATCAACGGTATCCTTAAGAATAATTAGGGGGGCTTTTTTTCCGGGGATTTGTGCCGTGCAAATAATCACATCCGACTTAACGGCGTGATCATGAATTGCCTGACGTTGCCTCTGCTTGAACTCCTCGGTTTGCTCAACCGCATATCCGCCTGCTGAAGCTTCGTCTTTTGCGCCTTCCACTTCAACAAATTTCGCTCCCAAACTCTGCACTTCTTCTTTTACTGCAGATCGTACATCAAAGGCCTCAACAACAGCACCTAACTTGCGCGCAGAAGAAATTGCCTGCAAGCCCGCTACTCCGGCACCGATAATCAATACTTTTGAAGGTTTTATGGTTCCTGCGGCAGACATAAACATCTGGAAAAAACCACCAAGCCGGTTAGCGGCATCCAGCACAGCTTTATAACCCGAAACCGTTGCCTGTGATGACAGGATATCCATTGCTTGTGCACGCGTGGAACGAGGAATAACATCGAGACTGAAGGTGGTTAATCCAGCAGCAGCAAGGTCTTGAACAACCGTATGTTCAACCAGAGGATTCATTACAGAAATAAGAATCTTGCCTTCCGTCAGTTTTGAAAACTCCTGCTTGTCCGGAGTTCCGATGCAAAGAATTAAATCAGAGCCTGATAGCAGGGCAGCGCGCGATTCGATTTTCGCTCCTGCTTCCTCGTACTCCTTATCTGAGGTGAATGCTGTAAGACCGGCTCCGGTTTCAACGCTTACATTGACTTTTAATTTCACCAGAGCAGAAACGCCATCAGGTAACATCGCGACTCTGCTTTCACCGGGGGATTCCTTTAGAATTCCGATTTTCATATTGGAAGGATTATAGTTTAGATTCTTCAAACAAAGCGACAAAAATAAGATTTTTTTTTAGCCTAGCTAATTTTTTGCCCGGAAGAGTTATTAAACTGGCAAACAACTTGTCCTTATAAACTGTTTATGCAAACGGATTTTTGCCGATACGAAGGCTCATATTATAGTATTTGAAGTATATACATATTTCAATACCAAAAAGATTAGTATTTTTGCGGGAACAGAGCTTGGTCGGACTACTCATAATTTATATGTCAATCGCTTTTTATGGATAACAACTCCTATTTGGGCAACATCGATGCAAATTCCATCGATCAGTTATATCAGCAGTTTCAGAAGGATCCTGAATCACTTGAGATCAGCTGGAGAAAATTCTTTGAAGGATTTGAATTCGCGCTTAGCAACTTCAATGGCGGAGAGATTAATTCCGATGCTGTGGATAAGGAGTTCAAGGTTATTGAATTTATTGATTCTTACAGAAAAAGAGGGCATCTTTTTACCAAGACCAATCCGGTAAGAACACGCAGGAAGTACTTTCCCACCCTTGATCTCGAAAATTACGGATTAAGCGACAAGGATCTCGACACTGATTTTCATGCCGGTAAAGATCTGGGCCTGGGGAAAACGAGTCTCCGCAAAATAGAGGATTATCTCAAACGAACTTATTGCCATTCCGTCGGAAGCGAGTATATGTTTATCCGCGACCCGGAAAAGTTGCAGTGGCTTAAGAAACGGATTGAAGCCAATACGAACAGCACGGTTTTCTCCCCCGAGGAAAAAAAAGAAATGTTTATTCATCTCAAACATGCTGTCGGATTTGAGAATTTCATACATAAAAAGTTTATCGGAGCAAAGCGCTTTTCTTTAGAAGGAGCCGAAGTGCTTATTCCTGCTATGGTTGCAGCTATTGGCAAAGGAGCAGATCTGGGTATCGAGGAGTTTACCATCGGTATGGCACATCGGGGAAGGCTCAATGTACTGGCCAATGTTTTGCAAAAACCCTACGAGAAAATCTTCAAGGAATTCGAGGGAGGAGAATATGAAGCGGGTATAACTCTTGGGGATGTTAAATACCATTTGGGGTTTGGAAGCACAATTACCACACCAAACGGACATAAGGTAATTCTTAATGTTGCGCCGAACCCGTCGCACCTGGAAGCCGTGGGGCCTGTGATTCAGGGAATTGCACGCTCTCGCATCGATCACGTTTATGGTGGAGACTATAATAAGATTGCACCCATCATCATTCATGGGGATGCTGCAATTGCCGCGCAGGGGGTGGTTTATGAGGTGATTCAGATGTCGGAGCTTCCAGGTTACAAGACAGGTGGAACCATTCATCTGGTGATCAACAATCAGGTTGGATTTACCACAAACTACCTTGATGCCCGTTCGAGTACCTATTGTACCGATATTGGGAAAGTAACCAAATCACCCATTTTTCATGTGAACGGCGATGATGTCGAGGCTCTCGTGCATACCATGAGAATTGCACTCGAGTATAGGCAAACCTTCCATACCGATGTATTTATCGATATTCTGTGTTACCGCAAATATGGTCATAACGAGGGAGATGAACCACGGTTTACCCAACCTTTGTTGTATAAAGAAATTGCCACACATCCCAATCCCAGGGATATTTATGCCGAGAAACTCATCAGCCAGGGAATATACTCCCAGGAGGAAATTGAGGAAATCCTTAGGAACTACGATGAGATTCTTGACGAAAAGCTCATTCAGGCTAAGGAATTAAAAAAAGTAAGTATCCCCCAATTCCTAAAATCAGATTGGAAAGATTTTCGTTTTGCAAGGCCGGAAGACTTTGATTCCACTCTTCCCACGGGAGTTAAACAGAAAAAACTCAAAGAGCTGGCAGCTAAAATGAACCTTTTACCCGCTGACCGGAATTTCTTCAAGAAAATCGTCAAACTATACGAGGATCGGAATAAAATGGTAATCGAGAACAAACTCGACTGGGCTATGGGTGAGCTTTTGGCGTATGCAAGCATTTTACAGGATGGCCATCCCATTCGCATCAGCGGACAGGATGTTGTGAGAGGAACCTTCTCGCACCGTCATGCTGCGGTGGTAATTGAGGATACCGACCAGCAGTACATACCTCTAAAAAACATGGATCCCAACCAACCTCGCTTCGATATTTTCAACTCGCTTCTTTCGGAATACGGGGTGTTGGGTTTCGAATACGGATACTCCCTTGCAACTCCCAATGGACTCACAATCTGGGAAGCTCAGTTTGGCGATTTCCATAATGTAGCGCAGGTAATCATCGACCAGTTTATCAGTTCGGCCGAAGAA
>CAMAZH010000093.1 GCA_945863035.1 Chitinophaga pinensis
AACGCTTGAAAAATCCCTTGCGTTCCGGCAGGATGCCTATGGTGGAAACCGTTTGTATCTGTGGCAGCTGGGCAGCAACTGGGAGTATCAGTATGGCTGGGGAGGTGATAATACTTCCGATACTTATGCGAAGACATGGTTCGCGGTAGTTAATAATCGAGTCTTCGCAAGTGGGTTTGATACGCTTGAAGTTGTGGATGGCGACAGGATTAGTCTTAGGCATATCGAGGATAACAGAGCTGCCTGGAGCCTGATCCGTGTCAATCCCCCGAAAACCGAAATCCAGATAGGAGAGAAAATCGCATTCCATGCCGAGCAACTGGATATCTCCCCAACATCTCAAGGCGGTTTTGACGTTTCTGGTCCTTTCCCGGTGGTAGGCGCTTCGGTTATCGTTGACGAATCCTTGGTTTTTGCGGAAGACTCTGACCCAACAACCTCCTACACCGGAGCTTTTTCCCTGAGCTTTAAACAGGGAGGGAGCCATCTGGTTTCGGTGGAAAACTCCGAACCCCTGAGGCTTGAGGTTTTATTTCCTCTGGGGATTGAGGATGCCGCGACTTTTTCGATGTATCCCAACCCATGCCACGAGCAACTTAGCATTAGCGGATTACCTATTGGTGCTTCCGAATTGCGCATTTACTCGATGGAGGGACGCTTGAAGAAAAATATACCGATCGACAAGGGAGCCCTGTCGATGGACTTGAATGTCGGTAATCTCGAAAAGGGCTTCTATGTGCTGGAAATCCTATCCCCCGGAAAGAGCAGCAAGAAAAAACTTTGCAAAATCTAATATGGACTGATGAAGTGTCTGAGAAAAATACTGTTTTTGTGCCTTGTGGTTCACGCAGCCACGGGGGGTATTTTTGCCCAGACCCTGAGCGATACCTTGAGCCTCGAGGAGATCAGGATTACATCCTTCAGGCCTATGCAACAGAATTCTTTAAGCTTAACCCGGCTCGATTCGCTTGTTCTTCAGAACAAGGCTAACAGCAGTCTCTCCGAAGTCCTGGCCGAGCACTCCGGGATTTTCATAAAAACATACGGTCGTGGAGCAATGGCAACGGCTTCCTTCCGGGGTACCGATCCCTCGCACACCAAGGTTTTGTGGAACGGAATCGAGCTGAACTCGCCCATGCTGGGGATGGTCGACTTTTCGCTTATCCCCGTCTTCTTTATCGACAACGTGGAGCTGTTGCACGGATCGGGATCGGTTGCAGAGACCTCTGGTGCTTTGGGCGGGGTAATAAATCTCAGCACCGAACCCGACTGGAGCAACCGCTTTTCGGGGAGTTATATGCAGGGAACCGGCTCGTTTGGCTCCCACGACGAACACCTGCGGATTAACCTGGGATCGGGGAAGATTCAATCCCAGACCCGGCTTTTTTATGCCCATTCCAACAACGACTTCAGCTTTACCAATTATGATGTCATCGATTCGGTGGATTTGGAGTCGGGCACCCGGTATTATCCCCGAATGACCAACAGAGACGCCTGGTTCAGCTATTATGGTCTGCTTCAGGAAATCCATTACCGGCCGGGCGAAAAAGATTTCTTCAGCATGAGCTTCTGGGGACAAGAGTCTTCCCGGAGCATACCCCTGCTTAGCACCAGCGAAACCGGCGAAAACAACAACATTAACCGGCAGGAGGACAAGAGTATCCGCGGGCAGATATCCTACCTCCATTACGGCGATAACTTCAGCCTGAAGTTCTTCAGCGGATTGAACAGCATGGATCTGGATTATAGCCAGAAAAACAGGTTGAGCAACCAGTTGTACCTTATGCAGATAGACTCAAAAAGCCAAACTTCCAGCCTTTACAATTCGCTTGACTTTCAATTGATGATCTCGTCCGACTTGCGGGTGGAAGTATCTGCCGGGGCCGATTATCACCAGGTTGAATCGCTCGAGCGGATAAAAGATTTCGGCTATGACGAATCCCGGATCCAGAGTCGGGTCTCGGGTTCAGTATTTAAGGGATGGAATTCAAAGTGGAACAGCAGCCTGAGGTTGGGGTCCGATTTTATTGGAAACGAAAAAGCCATGCCGGTTTTTCACCTGGGATCCGAATACCATGTGCTTCCGGCTGAGAAACTCTACCTGAAATTCATTCTGGCTTCGAACGCTAAGTATCCTTCCTTAAACGATCTCTACTACCAGCCCGGTGGAAATCCCGATCTGAAACCCGAGAGGAGTTTTGACCAGGAATTGGGGATACATTTTTCCACCGGAAAACGTGGACTGAGCTTCAGTCAGGATGTTATGGCCTATATGTCGCAGGTTCAAAACTGGATTATGTGGCAGTACAAGCTTAAAGGTTTCTCCCCCGGTAACATTGAAAAGGTTGATGTGAAAGGGATTGAAACCAACGCAACACTTTCGTACACATCCGACAGGCAGGCCTACAAAATCAGTTCCGGTTATGCTCTTACCCACTCCCGCGACATGGGAAAAATGCTGAGCGATTCGGATGATTCCTATGGGAAGCAGTTGCCTTACATCCCGGTTCATTCGGCCAACGCCATGCTCTACCTGATGCGCAACAACTGGTCACTCACCTATATCTGGAATTTTTACAGCCGGCGAAACACAACCACCTCCAACGATGATTCTGTGCTGAGGGATCGGCTGGACTCCTACTGCATGAATCAGGCAGGCCTTGGGAAGCAAGTTCAGCTTAACGACTGGAAGCTCGATGTTAACCTTAAAGTTCACAACCTGTTCAATCTGGAGTATCGATCCATTTTGCAACGGCCCATGCCTGGTAGAAACTACAGTCTCCAACTAAAACTCTGTTTCTGATGGAATCGAAGCAGGTTTACCGGATTTTTTTTCTCGGGGGATTAGCAATTGCCACGATGCTAATGTCTGCTTGTAATCCTGAAGACCCACAACCTGAACAGCGTAAGCCTGACATCAGTGTTGCCGAATTGCTGCAGGATGGAGGAGTGTTGGTACTTAACGAAGGAAATTTTATGTACGGCAATGCCTCTCTGAGTTATTACAAGCCTTCGAAGAGTGAGGTTATAAACGATGTTTTTTACCGGCAGAACGATACTCCTCTGGGCGACGTGGCGCAATCGGCAAGCCTTTTCAATGGAGAGCTTTATGTGGTGATGAACAACTCCGGAAAAATCATGGTGATGAACTTTGGGAAATACCCTTCCCTCAAAGCCTTCGCCTTTACCCGCAAAATTACCGGGCTGCTGTCGCCCCGCTATATTTCCTTTGTCGACAGCTCCAAAGCTTACATCAGCGATTTGTACGCAAAATCGGTAAGCATTTATAATCCTTCCACCCTCATGGTTTCAGGGAAGATAAATCTTAACAACCACAATCCTGATTTTTACCAGCATCCCACAGAGCAATTTATCGTTTTTGAAGATGAGGTGTTCACCAACTGTTACAGTTTTGATGACAAGGTTTTGGTGATCGACCGAAAAACCGACAGACTTATTGACTCCATTCAGGTGCTGCAGCAGCCGAATTCCATGGTGCTCGACAGAAACGGGAAAATTTGGGTTTTATGCGACGGGGGTTACGAGGGAAGTGCTTATGGCGACAATCAGCCGGGACTGGTAAGGATTGATGCTGCGAGCCATACCGTTGAGAGGATTTTCGTTCTCCCCTTCGACAACTGGCCCTCGAAGCTTGGCATTAACGGCAGCTCCGACACCTTGTTCTTCATAAACGGCGATGTGTGGAGAATGCCTGTGGATGCAACAGCTCTGCCAACGGAGCCTTTTATCCCTTCGCAATCCGGGTCGGGCTCGAAGCTTTTTTATGGTTTGGGTGTGAATCCATCAACCTCCGAAATATATGTGTCGGATGCAATAGACCATCTCCAGAATGGGGTGGTTTATCGTTTTTCACCTCAGGGGGAGGCGATCGACACGTTCCGGGTCGGGATTATTCCGGGTTTTTTCGTTTTCTACTAGCGGACTTTCGATGAGGTTTTGGCCAGAGTAAGGCTATGCCTGCTATTCTTTAATAATCTTCCCGGATTTCTTTGTCCTCCCGGCTTCATCGACAATCTGAACCAGATACAAGCCTTTGCTCAAATGAGCTATGTCAATTGTGTTGTCGCGGGTTTGCATCAGAATTTTACCCGATGATGTACAAATATTAACCGATTCGGAAGATTTATGTTCCACCCTGATGGTTGATGAGGCAGGGTTCGGATAAATAAAGCCAGGGTTCCCAACAGTACTAATGGATGTGTTATCAGAGCCGATGCTGAAATTCTGCACCTCCGAAGTGCTTTTCGCATCATCGTTGTCGAAAGCTTCAATGGCGAAGAAAATCTCCGATCCGGCCGTTTGAGGGGAAAGACTGGCGGTGTATTCGTTATCGACAAGAACCATTTCGGAATAATTCAGCAGATTGTCGGCACTCAATCCCCAATATAACCTTACACTCTGCACCGTTCCGTCCGTGTCGCTGGCATCGGCCGTGAACCGCAAAATGTCGGAAGAGGTGGGGATGCTCGGAGAGTAGCTGATATTGGCAATATGGGGAAGTACATTTTCAACGATCACCGGAGGGCCCCAGATCCGATCGATGAACTCGGGGTGATCGACAAAGGGATTGCGGTTTTTCTGATAACTGTAAACCACGTTGTTGCGGTTCATCTCAAAGGTATCGACCGTGTCGATTTTGTTCCATTCCATCAGGGTTGTGAAAAACGCATGCTTGGGTTCGGCCGAATTGGCAGGGATATAATCAACCACCTCGAGGTCGGGAAAGCCATCGCCGCCTTCGTAGCGGGTAGCCATGTAAAAAATCATTCGTGCAACATCGCCTTTCTGTCCGTCGCGGGGCTCCCATACATAGCGGGCTGAGCTGGTCATGCATCCCGTAGGCACGCCACCATCGAGGTACTCAAAGTCGCCATAATCGAAATGCCGGTTGTTGCGAGCCGAGTTCACAGATATGTCGCAGGGCCGAAGGGCATGGCAATCGGTTCCGGGACCTTTTACATCCTCACTGAAGGGCCCGTGCGATTTTGCCCATACATGCTCGCGGTTCCAACCGGCACCGTTGGCGTATTCCTGTGCTGCATTTACCGACCAGCCGGTGTAGAAAAGTATCACATTTGCCGGATTTGCAGGATCCCGGTCGGAGAGTTTCAGTATGTCCCAGACATCGGTTCCGCTGCTTGTATACGGGAATGTAGTGTGTCCTTTAATAATGGTATGCAAAGACAGCTTGAGTTCCGCCCCGCTTAAATCCTGCGTGGAACTGTAATAGTCTGCCGGAGCCTGGGAAAAAGCCTGGGAAAGCGAAAAAATCAGGGCAAAAAACATAATCGTCAATCTCTGCAAGTCTCTTTTCATGGGGGTTCCGGGTTTAATTGCAACAATTTGCCCGAGCCGTTTTCTCTGGCCTCGGTCAAGGGCGCTAAGATAGGCATTATGCGAGTTAAACGAAATAAAGTTTCGCTTTTGCGGAATTATTTAATGGGGATTTTAATCCGGGAAACAGTCTCTGTTAAATCTGAAAATCAACTTCAGATTCCTAAATCCGGTTCTCCAGGGTTTCCGCCAGCGGGATTTTCAAAATTTTGCTTTCCATCCACGCCGTGAAGTCGAAGATCTTGATAACCTGCAGTTCAAAGATGTCGTTGTGCAAGTCCTCCACCTCGGGGTTCATCCGGGACCACAGTTCCTCTCTTTTTTGCCGGTAGGCGGGAAGGTTTTGCTTGTTCACGAAATTCAGCATGATGCGCTCAATCCGGTATCCTTTTTCGATTTCATTCATGTCCCTTCGGATCGACCGGGTTTCGGATTTTATCATGTTGCTGTCGCGCATCTCGTACAGCAGCATTAGGTTTACCAGGCGGATGGTTCGGTACAGCGGCAAATTGTAATAGCTTTTGCCGATAAAGATTATCTGGTTAAGGGTCTCCCTGGCCTTGTGGTTTTTCTTTAAGCCGATATATACCAATGAAGTGTAGAGGTAAAACTCGGCTTGTCGCGGCAGGCTCAACAGATTAACTTTTGCGAACAGGTTTTCCCTATACTGTTCTATAACGGCTTCACATGCAGCAAAATTCCCTTTGTCGAGCATGGGAAACAACTCGTAAAGGAAACACAGACAGGTCACATTGGCCTTGAAGTTTACCGAGGGGCTGTCGAGTTTTTTAAGCTGTTCGACAAAGTAGTTCATCCCTTCGTAGTTTCTTATGGCCCGCAAGCTCTCCAGAACGCCTTCCAGTGTAAGGAGATAGTATACCGGGGGATTGGCCAGCAAGTGTTTGTTGTTTTCAAAAAGCGAATTGAGCTCGTAGTAGGCGCGCAAGGCCGATTTGTGGTCTCCCACACTGATAAGGTAGTTCGCCTGGAACAGCTGATGCAGTTTTTTAATCTCGAAGTTTTCAAGATTGGAGGAGGCAACAATACTCATCTCGCTTACAACCAGGTCGTTCAGCTCCGACTTTTGTTTTTCCGACCTCACACTCCCTTTGTAGGTGACCCTGTGTTTCAGAAGTTCGTAGAGCGACGACTGTTGATTCACTTTCTGAATTACCCGCAGCGTCTCATTGATGGCGAACTGCTTGTTCAACAAGGTTTTTTCGTCAATATCGGGCAGGTTGAGGAAAAGGAGGTACTCCAGCTCGAGTCTCGAGGCCATGAGCAAGGCGTTGTAATTCTCGAGCGCCCGGGCTTTTTCCATAACCTTTTGCAGAAGGCTGAAGCACTCCTTGAAAAGCGATTTCTCGAACAAAATCCGAGCCTTGAGAATTTTGTTGTAGAGGGAGTAATACCCGTCCTGTTCCTCCCGGAGCTCAAGCATAACATCCAAAAGCTTCTTGTAAAGATAGTTGACCGTGGTGTCGTAAGATGCTCCGGGCACCGACTCGCTGAACAAGCGCCTGAGCGACTCGGAATTTATACCCCGGTCTTTTACAATAATCCAATACATCTTCAGGTAGTCGGGATCGGAAGCCGCGCCTGAGGAGGCAATGGAAAAGGCTTTTTTCTCGGGCTTCGACATGGAGTTTACCAGAAATAGGAGAGCCTCGGGTTTTCCCATGGGAGAGTTGTTAAAAAAGTGTTATGCAATATGAAGAAAATATTTTATAATTACGATAACATATCTTCAATTCCTTTGTTATAAAATTTGCAAAGTTCATTAAATCAGGTTTATATTGAAACTATCCAAATAATATTGAATATTTGTAATTACTATTAATTGATGATTTTTGTACATTTTCGCTGTTTGTATTCCATATATTTGTCCCATACCCTCAAATTGAACTAAGATGCAAACCAAGAAAATCATTGTAATCGGAAGCTGCAACACGGATATGGTTATCAAAGCCGATCGTCTTCCAATCCCCGGTGAAACCGTTATCGGCGGCACATTTCTCATGAACCCCGGAGGCAAAGGGGCCAACCAGGCAGTTGCTGCAGCCCGGATGGGTGGAAAAGTCACCTTTATCTCGAAAACGGGAAACGATGTTTTTGGCCGGCAATCTGTTGAACTTTACAATTCCGAAGGCATAAACACGGAATACATTTTTTCCGATCCCAGGAATCCTTCCGGGGTGGCTTTAATAACCGTGGATGCCAATGGGGAGAACTGTATTGTGGTGGCTTCGGGCGCAAATGCCAGCTTGAGTCCGGCCGACATTGAAAGCGCGAAATCCGAAATCGAGACCGCCGACCTCTTGCTCATGCAGCTTGAAATCCCCATTGAAACGGTTGAATATGCCGCTGAGATGGCCCATAAAAAAGGCATACCGGTAATTCTTAACCCGGCTCCTGCCCGGGCGCTTTCTGAAACCCTTCTCAAACGTCTTTACATGATCACCCCGAACAAAACAGAAGCCGAGATCCTCTCAGGAATCAAGGTCTCCGACTGGGACCGTGCCCGGAAAGCTGCCGACGTGATAAGCGCCAAAGGGGTTGCTATCGTAGTTATCACCCTGGGCTCACTGGGGGCCTTCATCAAAGAAAACAACAATTACCACAAAGTTGAGGCGACGCATGTAAAAGCGGTAGACACCACGGCTGCAGGTGATTGCTTCTCCGGATCGCTGTGCGTGGGTTTATCCGAAGGCTTGTCGATTGTTGATGCGGTTAAAATGGCCGCCAAAGCCTCAGCACTGACGGTTACCCGCATGGGAGCCCAATCATCCATTCCCTTCAGGAAAGAATTATCGACGGTTGAGTAAAATCAAACAAAAATGCAAACGAACATGAAAAAAGCTTTTTTCCCATTGCAGGTAAAGCATTATCCCCTGATACTCCTTCTTGCGTTTTTGAGTTTCAGCCTCCTCCCGGAGATGTCGGGGCAGGATACACAAGCCCGGGTCATTACGGGTGTGGTTCGCGATGCCGCCACAGGCTTTCCCCTTCCGGGCGTCAATGTAAGCGTGAAGGGTACGCAAACCGGAACCATCACAAACCTGGAGGGAAGCTATTCGATCTCATCCCCATCGGGAGGGGTTCTTGTTTTCTCGTTCATCGGTTATGAAATCGTTGAAGCCAGCACCGAGGGTATTACAATAGTAGATGTTCTGCTCAAGGAATCGCTCGAACAGCTCGATGAGGTTGTTGTTATCGGGTACGGCTCGGCCACCAAAAAAGAAATTACCGGTTCCATCACCTCCCTGAAGTCCGACGACTTTAACAAAGGGGCCTACACCGACGCTATGGGGCTTATCCAGGGCAAGGTGGCCGGATTGACCATAAGCAAACCCGATGGGGCTGATCCTCAGGGAGGATACGAAATTATCCTGAGGGGAACCAACACGCTCACTTCCGGACAGGGTCCGCTGATCATCATCGACGGGGTAGCGGGGGCCGATCTTAAAAACCTCAATTTCGAAGATGTGGAATCGGTGGATGTACTGAAAGATGGCTCCGCAGCAGCAATCTATGGGACCCGGGGAACCAACGGGGTGATTCTCATCACCACCAAGCGCGCCAAATCGGGGGTTACCTCGGTTGAATATTCGGGACAGGTAATTTCGCAGGTCGCTCCCAGAGGCGTTGAAACCCTTAGCGCGGAAGAGTTCCGTTATGCAATCGCCAATTATGCAACCGACAAAATCGGTAACGACCATGGGGCAAGCACCGACTGGTTTAAGGAAATAACACGACCCCTTCCGATCAGCCAGCGGCACAGTCTGGCAATTTCCGGGGGAACAGAGAACATCTCCCACCGTACCACCTTCAACATAGAAAACAACCAGGGCTTGCTGAAAGACAACGAAGCACGGAAATACCTTTTTAAAACGAATATTAAGCAAAATGCCCTGCGCGGAAAACTTGAGCTGGACGTTAATTTTATCATGGGAGTAAGGGATTACAAACCTGCCAACTATAGTTTGTTTTACCAGGCTTTTATTCAGAATCCCACCCAGCCTGTGTACGACCCGGGTAATGTTGCTTTTGGCGGATACTCGAGTCTTCCCGGGATAGAATATTACAATCCGGTTGCCATGCTCAATGAGCGCGACCGCAACGGAAAGTCCAACGACCTGGCTCAGAATATGCGCGCAAGCCTTAACCTTGCGCAGGGTTTGAAATGGGTGAATTTTATCTCGTACTCAACCTCCACATGGGAGGAATCCACTTACTTTACCAAATACTTCCCGGGTCGTATCGGCAGGGAGGGAGAGGCCGAAATAAGTAATGGAGGGAACAATAACCTGCAGTACGAAAGTATGGTGAACTATGTGAAATCAATTAACAACCATAACATTCAGGCAGTTGCGGGTTATTCCTATCAGGAGTTCGGGTCCAGAAGCAATTACATGATCAATTCCGGATTTGATTCGGATTTGCTGGGCGTTAACGATATCGGCGCAGGTTCAGCCCTTCAGGAGGGCCAGGGAGAAATGGGCTCGTATAGGGAGTCGAATAAACTAATATCCTTCTTCAGCCGGGTCATGTACAATTACGACGGACGCTATCTGGCCTCCGCCTCCCTTCGCAGAGAGGGCTCGTCAAGGTTTGGGGCCAACAACAAATGGGGATCGTTTCCCTCCTTAAGTTTGGGCTGGAGGCTTAACAATGAGTCGTTCCTGGAAAGCGCCGACTGGCTGAAAGAACTAAAGCTTCGTGCCGGTTACGGTGTTACCGGAAACCAGGACTTTGATAACTACAAGTCGCTGATACTTATGGGAAGGGCCGGAAAGTTCTATTATAACGGGGGATGGATCAACTCGTATCAACCTGTTTCGAATCCCAATCCCGATCTGCGATGGGAACGCAAGCAGGAACTGAATGTCGGTACCGATTTCTCCGTCTTTCAAAATCGCCTGGGTGGAACCATCGATTATTATTACCGAAGCAGCACCGATTTGCTCTATACCTATGAAGTGGCCGTTCCTCCTTACCTTTACAAGGAATTATTTACCAACGTGGGAACCATAAGCAATCAGGGTATAGAACTTACCCTTAACGGGAAACCGGTTAAAAAGGGGAATTTTGAGTGGAATACCATTTTCACCTTTAGCAAAAACACAAACAAGCTAACCAAGTTCTCAAATGAGGAGTTCACCAACAAGTATATCGAAATGGGCTGGATTGGGGGTGCTCTCCCTCAGTATTCGCAACGTATCGAAGAGGGCGAGAGTCTCGGCAATTTCTATGGACTTTTATGGACCGGCCTGACTGAGGGAGGTCTCGATAAATACGGAAACCTCAATCCCGTTGGATTCCCTATCCCAACCATCATTGGAAATGCGTACCCATTCTGCACCCTGGGCTGGAGCAACGCAATGGTTTATAAAAACTGGACCCTGAACATGGCGCTGCGGTCGAATATCGGGGGAAAAGTATTGAACCTCTATCGCGCCTATTATGAAAACTGGCAAACCCTGGGCACACGCAACGTAGTGTATACCCAGTTTGAAAACCCGGAATTTGTGGGAAACGCATCCTACTCTTCCAAGTATGTTGAGGATGCTACTTTTCTCAAGCTCGACAACCTGTCGGTCGATTACAACCTGAAAATGAAAGTAAAGAATATTAATTCAATTCATCTGTCGCTTGTAGCTCAGGATGTTTTCACCATCACAAAGTACAAAGGACTCGACCCGGAGGTTAACCTGAGCGGGCTCGAACCCGGAATAGAACGGCTGTCGTACTATCCGAGAACAACCTCTATTACGCTGGGAGTAAATCTATCATTCTAATAACGGAATAATTCGGAGCATATGAATAAAAAATATAGCCTATTGGTTTCTCTCACAATTCTGTTCAGTGTTTTTTCCTGCACGGATCTGAGTGAGGAAGTCTATTCAGATATTCCTTTCGATAACTTTTTCAGAACGGAGAAAGACGTTTTGATGAATGCCGGAAGGGCCTATACCAAGCTGCAGTCGTTTCCTGAAGAGTTCAGCCTTTGGTCACTGATTGAAATGTCGTCGGACGAGATGGTTGCACCCGGTCGCGACGACGGTTTTGTGTGGGACGGCGGTCGCTGGGACCAGCTGCACAAACAGCAGGTAAAACCCACAAACAAAATACTCACCCTCGCATGGGAGTTTGTTTACGAAGGAATCAGCGCCTGCAATGAGGTGATCTACGAAACAGAGTCATCACCCATAAATTTTGAAGGGAAAGATAAAATTGTGGCGGAAATAAAAGTTCTTCGCGCACTGTTTTATTACTGGGCAATGGACAATTGGGGGAACGTGCCCTTTTCCATCGACTTCACCGACAAAGAACTCCCGCAGCAAAAAAACAGGGCTTTCCTGTTTGATTTTATCGAAACCGAAATTAAAAACAACATTGCTATCCTTCAGGAGCAGCCCACTCCGGCATATTATGGCAGGGTAACCAAAGGCATGGCCTACACACTGCTTGCAAAGCTTTACCTGAATGCCGAAGAATGGATTGGAACCCCGATGTGGGAAGAGGCGGTTGCATGCTGCGATACCGTTATCTCCTACAATGCTTATGAAATCGAGGACGATTATTTCACGAATTTTAAGGTTGCCAACGAGAGTTCACTTGAAAACATTTTTGTAATCCCTAATCACTCCATCTATACCAAAGACAATCTGTATTGGTACACCCTCACCCTGAACGACGCGAGTCGCGCAACCTTCGGGTTTATCGGTCAGATGTGGGATGAGTTTGTGCTTGAGCCGGAATTCCTCTCCAAATACGCTCCGGAAGATCTGCGCCGAAAGTCATTCCTCTACGGTCAGCAATACGACAACAGCGGAAAACCAATTTATTTTATTGAGGGGAACGACACCGCGTGGTTTGAATATACTGTGGAAATCGAGGATTATATGTCGAGGAAGAGATGGGAGGGCGCGCGATTCTGCAAATACGAATATCAGCCCAACCTTGAGTATTACGTTACCGATATGGAAAACGACTTTGTGCTTTTCCGTTACGCCGATGTTTTGTACACGAAGCTCGAAGCGCTGTACCGCCTGGGTCGCGCAGCAGAGATGACTTCCGATCCCGACCTTATGAGGATCCGCACCCGTGCAGGTCTGGAACCTTATACCCCGGCAGATGTTACAGCAGAGGAACTGCTGGATGAACTGGGCCGGGAATTTGTTCTGGAGGCACATCGCCGTCAGGATCAGATACGTTTTGGCAACTGGGGAAGCTCCTGGTGGAACAAGCCGGCATCAGGTCCGAACGCCAAATTGTTCCCCATACCCCAATCCGTTATGAACGTTAACCCGAGTCTTGTCCAAAACCCCCTGTAACTATGAAGAAGAGCATTATTTCCCTGTTTTTTGCCCTCGCGGTATTGATCGTTTTACCTTTCAGTGCTGCCAGTCAGGGGAAAACCAAAAGCATCTCCCTTGAGGAAATGAAAGACAAGATTGCCGGTGCCTGGGTGGGCCAGATGATCGGCAATATCTACGGCTTACCCCACGAGAACAAGTACATCGATGCTCCGGGCCCTGAAAACTGGCCTTATGGTTACACAAAAAACCTCGATAAACTTAAATCCTATGGAGGAGCGTTTTCCGATGACGATACCGATGTGGAGTATATGTACCTCCTGCAGATGAATAAATTTGGACCGGAGCCAAGCTACGAGCAGCTTCGGGAGGCCTGGATGTACCATATCCGCGATCGTGTATGGCTTGCCAACCGCGGAGCCCTTGGCCTGATGCATTTCGGGTATACCCCGCCTTTTACCGGCAGCCGCGACCTGAACCCGCACTGGTACCAGATCGATCCCCAGCTCATCAACGAAATCTGGGCTTTCACTGCTCCGGGAATGGTGAACTATGCTGCTCAAAAATCGGATTTCGCCGGTCGTATAACCAGCGACGACTGGGGTGTTGAACCCACAATCCATTATGGAGCTATGTATTCGGCCGCTTTTTTCGAAAAGGATATCCTGAAGCTTATCAACATTGGTCTCGGATCCCTCCCGGCAAATGGCCGGTATGCCCAAACCGTGCGCAAGATGATATCCCTCTATAATAAATACCCCGACAACTGGCAGGCAGCATGGAAGGAGATGGCGGAAGAATATTATGTGAACGAGCCCGACATGACCAAGACCATCTGGAATGCCAATCTGAATGGAGCTTGCGGAATTCTTTCAATGCTTTATGGAAAAGGGGATTTCCAAAAAACCCTCGACCTTTCCTGCGCCATGGGCTTTGATGCCGATAACCAGGCTGCTACCGTTGCAGGTTTGCTCGGGGTAATGTACGGCTTCAAAGCGCTTCCCGAGAACCTGTATTTGCCGATCGAGGGCTGGGAAAAACCATTTAACGACCGGTATATCAACGTTACCCGACACGATCTGCCCGATGCCTCCATCGAGGGGATAATCGACAACACAGTTAAAGTCACCGTAGACCTTATCCGGTCGAAGGGCGGAAAGATCTCCGGGAAGCCCGGCAGTGAGAAAATAACCATAAACACCACGGCGGTTTTTGTTCCTCCCCTCGAATTTTATATCGGGCCCCTGCCCCGTATGGAAGTAAACCTCCCGGTGGATTTTACTTTTTACAGCGAGGGAAACAAAAACTTCACATGGAAAATGGCAGGCGGTGAACTCCCCCGTGGAATTAGCTTTGAAAATGGCCGCCTTACCGGGATTCCTCAGAATACAGGGACCTTCAAGGTCAACATCGAGCTGAGCAACGGGAAACAGGCTATTACAAAGGAGTTTGAGCTGATTGTACGCAACAGGAACATTGCTGCCACAGCCGATACGGTTTACGCCAATGTCAGAGCCCTGAATGAAGCGGTTCTCGATTCGTGCTGGTACACCTTTGGAAAGTCGATGTATGCAAAGGAAGTAGAGGTGATACGCGACGGAAAGACAAACGGGCAGGGTACTGTTTTCTTCAGCCTGGCGGCCAAAGCCAACATCCCGAAAGTCGATTATTTCGGCTATGGCTGGAATACTGCGCAAAACATCGATATGATTGCTTTCCACACAGGTTGCATGGAAGAGTTCGGGGGATGGTTCACATCGCTCAACGTACAGGTTCAGGATGAGAACGGAAAATGGGTCCCGGTGAAAAATCTGCGTTTTACGCCTGCCTTTCCGGCAACTGATATCGTATATTATCAGCCTCATTTTGTTGAGTACCTGCTGAGCTTTGAACCTGTCAGCACAAATGCCGTCCGTATTATCGGGGATACAAAAGTAGAGAACCACTGGAATAAATACACAAAGAATGTTTCGTCATTTATTTCCATCACCGAGTTAAGTGTTTATCCATCAGAATAAAACCAGGAATAATGAAGCTCTCAAAACATACATTCATAGGGGTTTTCGCCTTGATTTTAGCGGTAAGCTGCACGTCCTGCACGCAGAAGAACGCGCCGGAAGGATTGTCTTCCAAACTTTTGACCATCAGCAGGGCCGATCTGCAGGATAAAATCAAAGGGGGATGGGCCGGACAGACAATTGGGGTTGTTTATGGCGCTCCGGTGGAATTCAAGTATCAGGGATCCATTATCGACGAGTATCAGATCATACCCTGGAATGATAGCTATGTAAAATACTGGTGGGACAAGAAGCCCGGACTCTTTGATGATATCTATACCGACCTGAACTTCGTGAATGTGTTTGAAAAATACGGTCTGGACGTTCCCAGCGACAGCATTGCCCACCACTGGGCAGATACCGAATACCACCTGGCACATGCCAATCAGGCTTCGCGCTATAACATCCTGAATGGGATTATGCCCCCGCTTTCGGGACATTGGAAAAATAACCCCCATGCCGATGATCTTGATTTTCAGATCGAAGCGGATTTTATCGGTTTGATGGCTCCGGGAATGGTTAACTCGGCAACTGAAATTGCCGATCGCGTCGGGCACATCATGAACAGCGGCGACGGATGGTATGGCGGTGTATTCGTTTCAGCCCTTTACTCGCTGGCTTTTACCTCCGACAACACAAGCTTTATTGTTGAGCAGTCGCTT
Organism: Chitinophaga pinensis; assembly: GCA_945863035.1. Lineage (GTDB taxonomy): Bacteria > Bacteroidota > Bacteroidia > Bacteroidales > JACJXF01. The sequence goes on from CAMAZH010000093.1 coordinate 15,394, forward strand.
AAGACAATTCCTGCC
>CAMAZH010000094.1 GCA_945863035.1 Chitinophaga pinensis
CCCAACCCCAACCAACTCCTGAAACTCGAAATAGCTTGTCATTCCGAGCAAAGCGAGGAATCTCAAATCTTTTACCGGACAACAGTGATTACCTAATTTCCAAACTGTCTAATTATCAAATTGTCTAATTTTCAAATTATCAAATAGTCTTTTTATTCATTAACTTCATCAAATTATAAAATACTCAAAAATGGAATTTTTTAAACCCATGCAAACTCCCGATAAAAGCGACAAAAAGCAAGTAATCCCAACGGGAGAAGCAGAACACGTAAGGTGTTTGATTTTAGGTTCCGGTCCCGCCGGATATACTGCAGCTATTTATGCAGCTCGCGCAAATCTTAGTCCCGTAATGTACGAAGGCCTTCAGCCCGGAGGTCAGCTGACCACCACCACCGAAGTTGAAAATTACCCGGGCTATCCTGAGGGAGTTACCGGTCCGGTTATGATGGAGGACCTTAAAAAACAGGCTCAACGCTTCGGTACCGATGTGCGTTGGGGAATGGCTACATCAGTTGATTTCAGCAGTCATCCTCACGTTGTTGTGATCGACGAGAAAAAGATTATACATGCCGATTCGGTAATTATTGCCACCGGGGCAACGGCCAAATACCTTGGTCTGGAATCGGAAAAGAAATTTATGGGCTTTGGCGTTTCTGCTTGTGCCACCTGCGATGGATTCTTTTACAAGAATCAGGATGTTGCGGTTGTTGGTGGGGGAGATACCGCCGCTGAGGAGGCATTATACCTGTCAGGTATCTGCAAGAAAGTTTACCTGATTCACCGCCGCGATGAGCTGCGCGCTTCAAAAGTGATGGTGGATCGTGTGCTTAAGACCAAAAATATCGAAGTTCTCTGGAATAGTATTCCCAAAGAAATTGTTGGCGATCAGACTGTAAACGGGGTGATCCTCACTAACGCCAAAACCGGTGAGGAATCAAAAATCGATGTTACCGGATTTTTTGTTGCCATCGGGCACAAGCCGAACTCTGATATTTTCGCGCAATTTCTGCATGTTGATAGCGTGGGATATATTCAAACCCTTGGATCCTCATCAAAAACCAATGTTGAAGGCGTTTTTGCCTGCGGCGATGTTATGGATTCGGTATATCGACAGGCTATTACTGCTGCAGGTACCGGTTGCCGCGCTGCCATTGACGCCGAGAGGTGGCTGGGGGAAACGGGAATGTAATTCTAATTCCAAATCATGGAACGGCGTGACGGTGTGATGAGGTGACGGAGTGATGACGTGGCGATTAAGATGTGAAGAGTATTGCGTTATAAAGCAAACGCATTGCCAATGAAATTTTTCTGTGGCAACTTAATCTGTGGCGATATTCTGTGGCAACTATATCTGTGGCAACTTAATCTGGATAATTCCTGTTCAGTTCAGGATCTGATTTTTGATAAAAAAAATGCCGGTTCAAATTTTGAACCGGCATTTTTGTGTAAAATAGCTTTAATTACTTTTCAACCTGAACTTTGGCCAAGGTGTCTTTGCTATACTTACCGGCTTTTAGCTTTTCAGCTACTTCGGTGAAGCATTTGATAGTGTAAGCAACATCTTCAAGGCTATGATCTGCCGTTGGGATGATGCGCAAGAGTATCATGCCTTTTGGGATAACAGGATAAACAACCATAGAGCAGAAGAGATTGTAGTTTTCCCTCAGGTCGAAAACGATGTTGGTTGCCTCGGGAACGCCTCCATTAAGGATTACCGGTGTAACGGGCGATTCGCAGGTTCCTACGTTAAAGCCTTTTTCCTTGAAGCCTTTCTGAAGAGCTCTGACAATGGTCCAGAGGTGATCTCTCAGCTCCGGTTTCGACTGCAGCAACTCGAGGCGTTTCAACGCGCCGATTGTCATGGGCATTGGAAGCGATTTTGCATAAATCTGTGAGCGGAGGTTGTAAGCCAGGAAGTCGATCATGTCTTTGTTTCCTGCAACAAAAGCCCCAATCCCTGCCATCGATTTGGCAAAGGTTGAGAAATAAACATCAATCTGGTCCTGAACTCCGAAATGTTCTCCGGTTCCGGCTCCTGTTTTACCCATTGTGCCAAAGCCGTGAGCATCATCAACCAAGAGACGGAAATTATATTTTTCTTTGAACTTAACAATCTCATCGAGTTTTCCCAGATCGCCAACCATTCCGAAAACACCTTCGGTAATAACAAGAATTCCTCCACCCGTGGTTTGAGCTAGTTTTGTAGCGTGTTGCAACTGGAGTTCGAATTTCTCCATGTTGTTGTGGGGATAAACAAATCGTTTTCCGATGTGCAAGCGCAAACCGTCCATAATACAGGCGTGTGCGTCGGAATCGTAAACAACAACGTCTTTGCGGTCGAGCAGCGCATCAATGATTGAAACCATTCCCTGGTAACCGTAATTTAACAGATAGCCGGCTTCTTTCCCTACAAAATGAGCTAATTTGGTTTCCAGTTCTTCGTGATATTTGGTTTGGCCCGACATCATCCTTGCTCCCATGGGAGCAGCCATTCCGTATTTTGCGGCCGCATCGGCGTCGGCTTTTCTAACCTCGGGGTGGTTGGCCAAACCGATGTAGTTGTTTAAACTCCAGTTTAGCACTTCTTTACCTTTAAACATCATCCGGGGCCCAATCTCACCTTCCAGCTTAGGGAAAGTAAAATACCCATGTGCCATTTCCTTGTACTGACCAAGTGGTCCCTTGTTCTTTTGAATTTTATCAAAAATATCCACGGCAATTTTTTTTAGTTAATACTGAGGGACAAAAATAATTGAATTATTTCATCAGACGTCAATATTCTAATTTTTATTTGATCGATTGGGGAGAGGAATCGGGAATATGGGATTCTCGTTTTCGGCCTTCAAAAGAACCCCCCAATCCGAAATCCGCAATTCCTTTACCCCTTTCAATACTAAACCCCAAAGCTATTCCGTTAATCCCTTGAAAAAAACAAGGTGAATTGTTTCCTTGTTAACATTATTGTAGTAATTTTGCACAACATTTTCGAAAATGAAATACAAGATTCTCATTTACATATTGTTTCCCTTGGTTTTAGGGTCATGCAAGGGTTATGAAAAGCTTCTGAAAAGCAGCGATTATCAGCTTAAGTTCGATAAGGCTTTCGAATACTATGAGAATAACGACTTTGTGAGGTCCGCAACACTCTTTGAGCAAATAGCCTCTGTATACCGCGGCACCACTAAAGCGGATACGATACAGTACTATCGGGCGAAAGCCTATTATAACCAAAAGGACTATACTATGGCGGGCCACTATTTCAGCGAGCTCAGCAAAACTTATCCCCGAAGCCCTTTTGCCGACGATTCCGATTTCATGAGCGCTTATTGCTTTTATATGCTCTCGCCCCGTCCGGAACTCGACCAGGCTAGCACCTATTCGGCAATTACAGCTCTCTCTCTATTCATAATTAATCACCCCGGCAGCACTAGGGTTGAGGAGGCCCGGAGCCTTATCCTGGAAATGAACGAGAAGCTCGTAAGCAAATCCTATCTGAGTGCCAAGCTCTATTATGATCTGGGCGATTACAAGGCTTCCATCATTGCGCTGCGCAACAGCCTGAATGAATATCCCGAGACCCAATACCGGGAGGAACTGATGTTCCTTTTGCTGAAATCAAGTTATCTTCTGGCAAAGAATTCGGTTGAGAGCAAGTTGAAAGACCGCTATCAGGCAACCGTGGATGAATATTATTCTTTTATTTCGGAATTTCCTCAGGGACAATTCGCCGGAGAGGCCAAAACCATGTACGAGGCTTCCTTATCGGCTTTAGGACAAGACATAAATCAAAACCCAATACAATAATGATCGATTACAAAAAAAGCAAAGCAGCAGCATCAACAGTTACTCAGAATCTGAGCGATATGAGCGTGGGAACGGCAAATATTTACCAGAGCGTTATGGTTATCAGCCGGAGAGCCAACCAGATTAGTGTGGAGATGAAACAGGAGCTTAATCGCAAACTGGAAGAATTTGCTTATTATACCGATAACCTCGAGGAAGTTTTTGAAAACCGCGAGCAAATCGAGATTTCCAAGTTTTATGAGCGCCTTCCCAAACCTACCTTGATCGCTCTTCAGGAGTACCTCGAAGACAGCATCTATTACAGAGTGTCGGAGCCTGTTAAACCGGAAGAAGATCAGGAAGCAAAATAAATTCTCATGGACCTGAAAGGAAAAAAAATACTCCTTGGTATTACTGGCAGTATTGCAGCCTACAAGGCTGTTTTCCTTCTTCGTCTTTTGGTCCGGGAAGGAGCCGAAGTGAAGGTCCTTCTCACACCCTTTGCCGACCGATTTGTTACCAAGGGCACTCTTGCAGCTTTGTCAACACATCCGGTTCTTTCCGAGTTTTTTAAGGAAGATGGCACATGGAATAGTCATGTTGATCTGGGTAATTGGGCCGACCTTTTCCTGATTGCCCCGGTAACGGCAACTACCATGGCAAAAATGGCTATTGGACAAGCCGACAACCTTCTGATTGCAACATATCTTGCAGCCAAATGTCCGATCGTGTTTGCCCCAGCAATGGACCTGGATATGTTTAAGCATCCCGCTACCCAGAAAAATATTACTATTCTCCAATCGTACGGGAATATTCTTATTGAACCCGCCAGCGGTGAACTGGCTTCCGGATTATTTGGCAAAGGAAGGCTTGATGAGCCTGAGGTCATACTCCAAAAAATCATTCCGGTACTTTTCCCTGAAAAAAAAAACTTGAGTCCAGGCGTATCCTTATAACCGCCGGACCCACTTACGAACCCATTGACCCTGTCCGGTTTATCGGAAACCACTCCACAGGAAAGATGGGTTTTGCCATTGCGGAAGTCTGTGCTGATGCCGGGGCAGACGTAATTCTTGTGAGCGGTCCGGTATCCCTCGAAACAAAAAACCCGAAAATCAAACTGCTACGCGTGCAAACCGCAGCAGAGATGTATTCCCAGTGCCTTGATTATTTTTCTTCCTGCGATGCTGCAATTTTATCGGCTGCGGTAGCTGATTTTTCGCCGGCTGAAACATTAAATAAAAAGGTCAAGAGGGAAAAATCCGATTGGAGCATTACCTTTAAACCAACAAAAGACATCGCCGCGGAACTTGGAGCTATGAAAACCGATAAGCAGATTCTGATCGGCTTTGCCCTTGAAACCGACAACGAGGTGAATCATGCTGTGGGTAAACTCAAACGGAAAAATCTGGACTTCATCGTTTTGAACAGCCTTAACGACGCCGGTGCGGGTTTTGGGACCGATACCAATAAAGTAACCATCATTGATAAAAACAATAATATTGATAATTTTGAGTTAAAATCAAAGCAGGAAGTTGCAGTCGACATAGTAAACAAACTAACAGCATTAATGCGGTGATTATGAAGAGAACAGTAGGGATATTCGTGCTTGCGGCACTTTTCGGTGTCGCGCAAGCCCAGGAGTTGAAATGCAATGTGCAGGTAGTTACTCAACAAGTTCAGGGTACCAACAAGCAGGTGTTCGAAACGATGCAGAATGCTATTTTTGAGTTTATGAACAACAAGGTGTGGACCAATCATGTCTACGGAACCGAGGAGCGAATAGAATGCACACTGATGTTTAACATCCAGGAACAAATCTCGGCGGATGAGTTCAGAGGTACCCTAACGGTACAATCGCGTCGACCGGTTTTTAACACGAACTTTTTTACTGTGATGATGAATTACGTAGACAACGACATCCAGTTTCGTTATATTGAATTTGAGCCTTTGGAATTTGACCCTACATCGCACATTTCGAATTTGACTTCCATACTTGCCTATTACGCTTATTTTATTTTGGGAATGGATTATGACTCATTTGGTTTTGAGGGGGGGACACCTTTTTTCCAGGCTGCTGAAAAAATTGTCGACAACGCCCAGAACGCCGCCGAAAAGGGATGGAAGCCCTTCGATAACACCAGCCACAAAAATCGGTATTGGCTTGTTAAGGATATTCTGGATCCCGACTACTCCCCATGCAGAGAGTTTATCTATCGCTACCACCGACAGGGACTTGATGCTATGGATTCCAAACCTGTGGAATCCCGCGCAGGAATATCCACGGATCTGGAGCTGCTCCAGTCCGTCTATCGCAAGAAACCGGATCCCTTTATGCATCCGATGCATGTGCTCTTTGACGCTAAAGCCGATGAGTTTGTTAACGTCTTTTCCGAGTCGTTTCCTGAAGAGCGTGCCAGAGTATCAGCTATCCTTCTCGAAATTGATCAGGCCAATGCTGCCAAATACAAGTCAATAGCAGAAGCGAAAAATTAAAACCGTTCAACTCCCTGAATCTATGATCCTCTCACTCTCGATAAGTAATTACGCTATCATTGAAGAACTGGAGATTCAATTTTCGGCCGGACTCACTACAATAACAGGGGAGACAGGGGCAGGAAAATCAATTTTGCTGGGTGCTCTGGGTTTGATCCTGGGAAACCGGGGAGACATTGCTGTATTGAAGAACAAAGAGGCAAAGTGCGTCGTTGAAGGTGTGTTCGGAACAAAGAATAAAAAACTGATTGAATTTCTCGAAGCTAACGAGATTGATGCCGATACATCCGTCATCCTGCGGCGGGAGATCAGTCCAAATGGCAAATCCCGCGCATTCATTAACGATACGCCTGTTAGCTTGCAGGTTCTCAAAGAATCAGGCGATTTCCTTATCGATATCCACTCCCAGCACGAAAATCTTGATCTGAACCACAATCTATACCAACTTGGGGTTGTTGATGCTTATTCAGCCTCTGCGGCCATGCTCGATACGTACCAGATGGAATACCGCAAGTTTGTCGCTGTTTCAAAAGAGTTGGAAGCGCTGAAAGCAGAATCAGAGAAAGTTAGTGCGGAACTCGATTTCCTGAAGTTCACCTTTGCCGAGCTCGATGAGGCGAAAATAAGATTGGGCGAAATGGAGGAACTCGAGGAACAACTCGAAATACTGAGTCATGCGGAAGAAATCAAATCTGGATTGTACTCTGTTTACCAGGTAGTTTCGGGGGAGGAGACCAATGTTGTGAACCTGCTCCGGGAAGCGGAAAACACGCTGCTCCGTCTTGAGAAATTCTATCCCTCCGCACTCGGACTCCGCAGCAGGATTAACAGCACCGTGATTGAACTCCGGGATTTAAGCTCGGAAACGGAAAAGCTGGCCGACAAGACCGAGGTGGATCCCGCAATGCTGGAGAAGGTTCAGGATCGATTGAATCTGCTGTATTCTCTCATGCAGAAACACCGTGTAAAAAGCATTGTTGAGCTGATTTCTATTCGTGATGAAATGGATAACAGGATTCTATCCCTAAGCTCTGCTGAGTTCAGGATTACAGGTTTAGAAAAGGAATTGAGAGTTCTGGAGACGATTGTCAAAGAACGTGCATCCAAATTGTCCGAACACCGGAAAAAAGCTATTCCGGCGATGGAGGCAACTATTATTGATCTATTGATTCAATTGGGGATTCCCAATGCACAGTTCAAGGTTCAGAATCACCTCTTGCCAGAGCCTGGATTATGGGGCAGCGATTCGGTGAAATTCCTGTTTACGGCCAACCGCAAAACCGAATTGCAGGATATCGCCAAAATAGCATCGGGTGGCGAGCTTTCAAGACTCATGCTCAGCATCAAATCGATTATTTCCGGTTCGCTGGGACTTGCCACTATTATTTTTGACGAGATCGATACCGGGGTTTCGGGGGAGATTGCCTTTCGCGTTGGGAAAATCATGAAAGAAATGTCGTCCGACCGCCAGGTGCTAGCCATTACGCACCTCCCACAGGTAGCCGCCAAAGGAGATCAGCATTTACTGGTCTACAAGGACGAACGGGAATCCGGCACCATTACGGTGATAAAGCAACTTGCAACAAACGATCGGTTGGTTGAGATCGCGCGGATGCTCAGCGGCGAGGAGACAACCGACGCCGCGCTGGCTAATGCAAGGGAACTTCTTGGTTAATTACTCGCACTCATCAAAACTCTTGTTATACTGCGTAATTGCCTTATACGACATACCCATGCTCGAGAAGCCGCCATCGTGGAAAAGATTTTGCATGGTCACTTTGCGGGTGAGGTCGGAGAACATTGTTATGCAATAGTCGGCGCAATCTTCTGCAGTCGCATTTCCCAGGGGCGACATGCGCTCTGTGAAGTCGATCAGCGTGTCGATTCCCGAAACCCCGCTTCCGGCAGTAGTGCGGGTTGGTGACTGTGAAATGGTGTTGATGCGTATTTTCTTGTCGCGACCGTAGATATAACCAAAACTACGTGCAATGGATTCCAGGAGTGATTTGGCATCGGCCATATCGTTATAGCCAAACAAGGTTCTCTGCGCGGCAACATAGCTGAGTGCTACCACAGAGCCCCATTCGTTGATGGCGTCCATCTTGCGGGCAACCTGCAGCATCTTGTGGAACGAAAGAGCTGAAATATCAAGAGTTTTCAGGAAATTAGGGTAATCGATATCGTCGTAAGGAATACCTTTTCTTACGTTAGGCGACATACCGATAGAATGAAGGACGAAATCAATTTTGCCATCAAAAATCTCCATGCTTCTTTCAAAGACTTTTTCAATATCGGCAACACTAGTGGCATCGGCATGAATGATCTCTGATCCTGTTTTTTTGGCTAACTCATCCAATGAACCTAGCCTAAGGGCTACCGGAGTATTGGATAGTGTAAACTGTGCTCCCTCTTCATGGGCTTTTTCGGCAACCTTCCAGGCAATCGACTGATCATTTAATGCTCCGAAAATAATTCCTTTTTTCCCTTTAAGTAAATTATAAGACATACAGAATTGAATTGGTTAATTTTTGTCGCAAAGATAGGTCAAAAGCTTTTATGGGCAAATATTATTTAGAATAATTTAAAATAATGACGAACGGCAACATAAGCCTCGTTCCCGTTTAATCTCAAATTGATTATATTTGCAAAAAAACACTGGCCATGTGGACAAAGCTTGAGCTGCTCGGAAAACAATATCTCGACCAGGGGATAATGAGCTCGCTCGATTATGAAAAATTCTCCATGATTTCAATTGTTTTCAATTCTTCAAAGATTGAGGGTTGTTCCTTGTCGGAAACCGACACAAGGGTTCTTCTTGAAAACAACATCACTGCAATGGGTAAGCCCCTATCCGATCACTTGATGGTAAAGGATCATTTTGCTGCGTTCCTCAGGATCAAGGAATTGGCTTTGAATAAGGAAAAGCTCTCCCTCGGATTCATTCAGGAAATCGCCTCCCTGGTTATGAAATCAACTGGCGGTAAGGTAAGTACTATCTCAGGGGATTTTGACACATCCAAAGGTGATTTGAGATTGGCCCAAGTCTATGTTGATAAAAAGTATTTCCCCGATTTCGCCAAAGTTCCCGACTTGCTTAACAAACTGCTAGAAAACGTAAATAGCCGGATTAACAGTGTTAAGGGTAATGAGATTCTGAAATTGTCTGCAGACATTCATTATAATTTTGTGAATATCCATCCCTTCGGCGACGGAAACGGAAGAACGGCACGCATGCTGATGAACTACATTCAGTTATATCATCGGGAGCCCCTTATTAAAATTTTCACTGAAGATCGTGCCGAATATATCGATTCTTTAAATGAAACCGAGTCTCTTTCGGACCTTGAGGTTTTCAGGGGATTTGTCTGTCGCCAGCAGATAAAGTTCTACGAGGCAGAATTGAAAAAGTACCAGAACGGAACGCCCGGGTTTTCCTTGCTTTTCTGAAAGCGGCCCTGTCGATATTTGGATTATCCCATAAATCTTAGTTAATTTAACCCGGAATTAACTAACCAAAATCCACATGGTGGCAAAGATTATTCTAATCGCATTCTACCTGCTCTTTCCGGCACTTGTCATTTACCTTGGGCATACATTCTCTTTTATTCGTAAAATCGGATCTATTGTTATTTGTTATGTCGTAGGCTTGTTAATCGGTAATATTGGCGTGCTCCCAGGAAACATCGAGGGGATGCACGATATTCTTACTTCGGTTACCGTCCCACTGGCCATACCGCTTTTGCTGTTTTCCGAGGATATTCGCAAATGGATTAAAATGGCCCGGAAAACTTTTTTATCCTTGCTTCTCGGTATTTTTTCCGTCCTGGTAATGGTGGTGCTGGGTTATTTTATCTTCCGTTCAAACATGCCGGAAGCTTGGAAAATTTCGGGTTTGCTGATCGGGGTTTATTCCGGGGGAACTCCCAATCTTGCTGCAATTGCCACCATGCTCGACGTCAGCGATGAGATATATATCCTTACTCATACTGCGGACCTCGTGGTGGGGGCTTTCGTTTTGCTTTTCATGCTTACATTCGCTCAGAGGTTTTTTCTGCTTTTTATGCGACCGTTCAAATCCCCCGAGGGAATTGAATTCCAGAACCACACTGCTGAAATGGTTGACGAATTCGAGTCCTATGAAGGTTTCTTTTCCAAACCGGTTTTTCTGCCTCTGCTTAAAGGCTTTGGACTAACAGTTCTTATTTTTGCAATCGGGGGAGGACTCAGTATGCTCGTGTCAAAAAACAACCAAACGGTAGTGGCGATCCTTACCATCACCAGCCTTGGTATCGTATCCAGCACTTTTGCTGCGGTGAACCGGATTAAAAAGACATTTCAGCTGGGTATGTATTTTATTCTTGTCTTCAGCCTGGTGGTAGCCTCTATGGCCAACCTGAGCGAGATGTTCAGCAGCAACAATTCAACTTTTCTTCTCTCCATTTTCCTTTATATCCTTTTGGCTGTTGTTGGATCTCTGTTTTTCCATGCCCTGCTTTCCTGGATCTTTAAAATTGATGTGGATAATTTCCTCATTACCTCGATTGCCCTTTCCATGTCCCCACCCTTTGTTCCAGTGGTAGCCGCGGCCCTCAAGAATAAGATGGTTGTTATTTCCGGATTGATTATTGGTATAATCGGTTATGCAATAGGGAATTACCTTGGGGTGGCTGTGGCTTTTGTGCTGAAACATTTTACCTGAGATAAATAATAAAGCCTGCTCCATGTCCCTCTTGGTCCAAAATATCAAAAAGCTCCTTCAGGTCTCCGCCGACCCTCCCGGCTTTCGCGCAGGTAAAGAAATGCAGAGACTTCCCTTCATCGATAACGCCTATCTGTATTGCGAGAACGACAAAATTATTGATTTTGGGGAGATGAAGGATTTGCCATCATCCTACCTTTCATCCGAGAGAATTCTTGATGCGTCCGGAAGGCTCGTTTTTCCTGCCTACTGCGATTCTCATACCCATCTGGTGTATGCCGGCAGCCGTGAAATTGAATATATCGATAAAATTAAGGGTCTCAGTTACGAAGAGATCGCCAAAAGGGGAGGGGGGATACTGAATTCTGCCCGACTTCTTCACGATACCCCCGAAGATGATCTGTTTGACCAGGCTTCGAAAAGAGTTTCCGAAATTATGCGACAAGGAACCTGTTCCGTGGAAATCAAAAGTGGCTATGGCTTGAACCTGGAAGACGAGATGAAGATGCTCCGCGTCATTCGCCGAATCAAAGAGGAATTCCCTTTAACGGTGAAGTCCACATTTTTGGGCGCTCATGCTGTCCCCGCTGAATTTAAAGGACAGCAGGGCAAGTACGTTGATTTGATAATAAACGAGATGATTCCGGCTGTGGCTGAGGCGGGTCTGGCCGATTATATCGATGTGTTCTGCGACTTGGGGTTTTTCACGCCCGATGAAACTGCCCGGATGCTTACTGCCGGATTGAAATACGGGCTTCGACCCAAAATCCACGCCAACGAGTTGGGGTTTTCCGGGGGAATACAAACGGGGGTCGAGCATAAGGCCCTTAGCGTTGATCATCTCGAGTTTGCAGGTGACGCCGAAATCAATGCACTTCTCGCCAGTGGCACAATGCCGACTTTGCTGCCTGGGGCTTCTTTCTTCCTGGGGATTGGATACGCTCCTGCACGAAAAATGATTGAAGCCAATCTCCCCGTAGCTTTGGCTTCCGATTTTAACCCCGGTTCGTCTCCCTCGGGAAACATGAACTTCATTTTTTCTTTGGCCTGCATTAAACTACGTATGCTTCCAGAAGAAGCCTTAAACGCCATTACCCTGAATTCGGCCTATGCAATGGGAATCGATACCACAAGCGGCAGTATTACCAAAGGCAAATACTCATCTTTTATTGTTACCCGTGAAATTCCCGGATTGGAATTCATTCCCTATTCCTACGGAACCGACCTGCTTGAGCATGTTTTCTGTAAAGGCCGGGAAATAAGGTAATCTCCTTAATTCAAATTGGGAGTCTAACCCAGCAGAACCAGGTTTTCAAGTTTAAAGCATGCTCTCCGCTTGCCGCTGCTGCTTTTCGTATGTCCCTGAGGCAAGCGGAAGCGCCACCTTAGCTTGTTTTAGTTGGCATAGTTTCTACAAGTATTTCGCGGCACTTCCTCCAAAGTATTTACCAAGAGCTATCTCTGTTGATCGTTGTATTTTTTGATGACATTTATAAATGGGATTAAATGTTGCGGTGCTCTGCACCTTTCGTCGTGGTATTCCCTTGTTATTCTACAAATATTACGCGGCTCTGCCGCTTGGATAAATTTTTGCAATTGTGGGCAAAGCTGCCGTACCTCTGCTAAATCTTCTGCGACACGAGGGGCGCAACGTAATAATTGGTGAAAACAAAAACGCAGCGCACCATAATATTTGTAGATTTTTTATGAATAAGGCGATGAAAGGTGCAGAGCACCGGAATATTGGTAGAAAAAAGAATATGTGGGTATAAGATGCACCGCACAGGAATATTTGCAGACAATGGTTTGTGGAAGAAGACTAAGGTGCAGAGCACCCTAAATATTTGTAGATATTAGTTTGAAGAAGACGATGAAAGGTGCAGAGCACCGCAATATTGATAGAAAATTGATTATGTGGGGTTATTGGTTGCAGAGCACCATAATATGCATAGCATAATTGCAAATGGATTGATTTTGAAAAAAATAGCAATTTATGCTAAATTAAACAATAGATATCATAAATATTATTGTATGTCAAAAAAAATGGGGGTGATAATAATAATAAACATAAATATTTTGCTATACCCCCAAAAATAATTATGTTTGCATCCGAAAACAATATATAATCAAAAACGAACTCGTTATGAATTTACTAAGCAAAAAGAATCTGATATCGATGGTTCTGCTGTTTGTTGTCAGCTCTGGCGTATTTGCCGCCGACACCACGCCCATCGACACCGGTGCTACAGCCTGGATGCTTACCTCAACAGCACTTGTGTTGCTGATGATTCCCGGGCTGGCCATGTTCTATGGAGGTCTGGTAAGAACTAAAAACGTCCTGGGTACCATCATGCACAGTTTTGCTGCAATGGGAATAATCAGCATCCTTTGGGTTGCGGTTGGTTACAGTATGACATTCGGTCCCAGTATCCTGGGAGGTTGGTTTGGTTGGAACCCCGATTATTTCTTTCTGCGTGGGATTGATGAAAGTATTATGGATGCCGGGGTTCCCGAATATGTCTTTTCAATGTTTCAGGGAAAATTTGCTATTATAACCCCAGCTCTCATTGCAGGCGCTTTTGCAGAAAGGGTCTCTTTCAAAGCCTACGTTGTTTTTATCGCTGTTTGGGGGATTTTTGTTTACAATCCACTTGCCCATTGGGTGTGGGCCAGCGATGGCTTCCTGTTTAACCTTGGTGCTGCCGGAGCAATCGACTTTGCTGGTGGAACGGTTGTTCATATTTCTGCCGGTGTTAGCGGACTGGTTGCTGCCATTTATCTGGGAGCCAGAAGGGGTTACCCTTACCAGGTTATCCGTCCCAACAATCTCGTGCTAACCATGCTTGGAGCTGGTCTGCTCTGGGTGGGATGGTTCGGTTTCAATGCCGGAAGCAGCATCTCAAGCGGTCTAAGCACGGCTCAGGCTTTGACAGCCACTCAGGTTGCCGCCGCAGCCGGGGCAATGACCTGGATGATCATCGAGGGAATGCATCAGGGGAAAGCAACAGCTCTTGGCTTTGCCAGCGGCATTCTGGCCGGATTGGTTGCTGTTACTCCAGCCGCCGGCGTGGTTCAGCCTTATGGTGCAATGATTCTCGGAGTCCTTGCCTCCATGGTTTGTTACATGGCAATAATGCTTAAAAATAAACTGGGTTATGACGACAGCCTCGATGCCTTCGGAATTCACGGTGTCGGAGGAATCGTTGGAGCAATCATGTTGGTGTTTTTTATCCGGCCCTCCTGGATGAATAATGCAGCTGAAGCGTTTGGCAGCGATTGGACAGTTTGGAACCAGCTTGGGGTTCAGGCTTTGGCTGTTACCGTAGCCATTGTTTATGCCGCAGTTATGACACTTGCAATTATCTTTGTAGTGGATAAAATCTTTAAGTTCAAATCGTCCGAAATCGATGAAATGGCCGGACTTGACCGCTCATACCACGGTGAAAGAGGTTACGGAATGCTTAACCCTAACTAGTAAAAAAATTGAAACTTCCATGAGGCCAATTAATTAAATAAACTATTTTCGAATGAAACTGATAACCGCAATTATAAGAGAAGCTCAGCTCGACCAGGTGCGCGAGGCACTTATTGAAGCTGATATTAAACGAATCTCGGTGAGCCGCGTTTCAGGACATGGTCAGCAGAGAATCGAGGAAATGTACCGGGGACAGGTTATTGTTCCGGATCTGATCCCGAAAATCAAAATCGAAATTGCCGTGAATGAGGAATTTGTGGACATAACAATCGATACAATTATTAAGTCAGCCCGCACCGATGGACCGGATGGCAAAGTCGGAGACGGGAAAATTTTCATAACCCCGCTTGAGGAGGTTATCCGGATTCGCACCGGAGAGCGCGGTGGAAAAGCGATTTGATTCTTCCTTTCATATGTTTTGTGGCCCGGGATCTTTTGGTTCCGGGTTTTTTTTGTTTTTTTTCGTGACGGGGTGATGTTGTGATGTTGTGATGTCGTGATGTCGTGATGAGGTGATGTCGTGATGAGGTGATGAAGTGATGAAGTGATGTCGTGATGAAGATGTGATTGCGATTTTGTAAGTAAGTACTCGGAGGCTGAACCTGATTTCAGATTTGAGTGTGATTATCGAGAATGTTCAAACAATTTGTAAATGGGACGACGTCACTTCGTCACTTCGTCACCTCGTCACGTCATTTTGTCCCACGCCATTCTTCCTTGTAATTCCCCCCTTTTCAACTTCCTTGAAAGGCCCTTTATCATCAGCCTGATTGATTTAAATTGAGTTTCAAATTTTTCAATATCAGAAGTGTATCCCAGTTCCTTTGAGATCATCAACTGTGTTTCTAATTCAGCTAGAGAGCCTTGTGCAATTG
>CAMAZH010000095.1 GCA_945863035.1 Chitinophaga pinensis
TAAAGCATAATAATAGTCAAAACACTCTTATTGTTGATGCGGCTGGTATCCTCAACAATAAGGGCGATGGACTCGAAGGAATTCTGCTTATTATATGACCAAAGTGAGGAAATGCTTGTAATACAAGCACGCATAAAAAAAAGCCCATGGCGGGGCCACGGGCTTTTAAAAGACTTAGGATTCTATTTATCCTAGAAACTCAATCCGAATACAAGATTCAATTCTTCCCTGTCAGGATTAACCATAAGTGCTCCACTTATCGGCATAGAGAATGTATCTGATATTTTCAATTCTTTACTTGATTTGATTCCGATGTTGCAGAGTGTAAATACATCATCACCATTAGCTTCATCGGCTGTGTGCCAGCCATTTCCAGCACCTGCAAAAATGCCGAAGTTTTCAAATTCATATTTTAGTTCGAAATACATATCGCCGCCTCCGGGTTTGTTCGCGGGACCGCCGTTTGATGCGTCATTCAATACGTAATTTGCAGAAAGGGATAAGTTGCTGATTGCATAGGAGAGATTAATTTCCACGGCGTGACTTGCTGTGTCGCCGGAAAAGCTGAACAAGGGTGAGCCTTGGTAATAATAGTCGGTAATTCCCACGCTTAATCCGAAATCAAATCCGTACGATGCGTAAAGATCTGTTTCCGCAAGATCCCCGAACTGATGAAAACTGTGTGATCCCCATGCTCCAAGTGTCATTCCACCGATTGAGCAGCTTAGGTATGGCTGAATATTCGGTCCGCTTCCTACTTTGCTCCCTCTCCATACATAAGAACTTACAAGATCAGCACCAACTGAGAAGGCTGAGGTTTTATCTTCTTCCTGAGCATAAAGAAAAGGGGAGGAGAAGGTCAGGATTAACAGTATAAAAATTATACCATAGCTTAGTCGTGTTTTCATAACGTTGTCTTTAATTTTATAGGGTTTTTAAGGGTCCGGTTGACAATTTAATAGGCAAAACGCTTTATTACATATCCACAAACCAGTGAACAGTTTTGTTTAACAGACTCTCTTCAGGCAAAATTAAAATAAGGGTTTTTGAAATCATCAGGATTACTACCCGATTCTTAGGAACAAATACCTATTGTTTTCTGCGTATAATTACCCGGTTCTGTGCATGGCTTTTATTGACGCAGGTTTTGGGCTGTGGATGTTTTGTGATGATCGCCCTGGCAAATGCAATGCGCTGTTCAGATGAACACAGACATATAAACAGTGTTGTTCCGGAGGAGAGGAGACAATCCCGGTCAATTTTCAGTTCCATGTATTATGACAGCGAGTTATTCAGAAGGGAATGAAATCGATTTTAAAAATCGATCATCGCTTTCATGACACCGTCCTTATATCCGGCAACAAGTTCGAATGCTTCCTGTGTGTCTGCGAAACTGAACCTATGGGTAGGCATAAGGCTTACGTCGACCTGGCCGCTTTCCATCATTTCCAAGGCGGGTTCCACGCAGTTCAGCTGCCTCCGGACGTTGGTTATGGTAATCTCTTTGTGTCTAAGTTTGTCTACACTGAACGACCATCTCCCAAATTCGGGGATTCCTATGATCATCAGCTTTCCTCCCGGTTTGAGGATTTCGATGGCCTGATCGATAGCCTCCTGTTTCCCGCAACATTCAAAGACCACATCCAGAAGAAGGGGTTCCTTTTCCCTTATCGTAGCAACAATATCAAGTTGGTCGGGATTACCTGTCCATAAGGATCCGCATTTTCTGGCGATATCGAGCCGCTCGTCGATTCTGTCTGTGACGTATGCCGCCTGAGCGCCCTGTGCCAATGCGGGGAGGAGCACGCTCATGCCAATGGGGCCAAAGCCCAGGATGCCGATTTTAGCACCTCTCATGGGAATGGATTGCTTCACAGCATAAACACCAATTGCCAAGGGTTCTGATATTGCTGCCTGATCATAACTCAGTTTGTCGGACACAGGAATACAGCTGCTTTCGGGCATTACGATATATTCGCTCAGACAGCCGTTCGCCTGACCGGGACAGCCAAGGAATTTTAATTTTCTGCAAGTGTGATGCCTGCCCTCAATACACTGGTCGCATTCACCACAGGGCATGGCAGGCTCAATGGCAATGCGCTGGCCCGGCTTTAAATTTTTAACAGCCTTCCCAACCGCAACAACCTCCCCGGCACCCTCGTGTCCGACAGGGAAGGGGAATTGAACGATCTGGCTTCCTATTTTGCCAAGCTTGTAGTAATGAACATCCGAGCCGCAAACGCCCAGGGTCTTCATTTTTATGAGCACATCTGTATCATTGGTAACTGCCGGATCGGGAACATCAAACATCTTCATCTGCCGGATCCCTGTAAGCATCATCGACTTCATGGCTTGCTATTTATAAGTTTGAGGGAAAGATAGGGAAAATTTGAAAAATGTTCTAACCTGCAGAAATGAAAAAACCGAATTCGATTTAGCCATCAACAGATTAATAAATTCGCAAATTACCCTTAACTTTGTTTTTCAACAAAAAACAAAAAAATGAATCTTCTCGAGCAACTTAAGAAATACACGCAGGTGGTTGCTGATACCGGGGATTTTGAAAGTATCGCGCAATACAAGCCTGTGGATGCTACTACAAATCCCTCCTTGATTTATTCGGCATCCCAAAAACCTCGATATGCTAGTTTGGTTGAGGCAGCGGTAAACTATGGCCGAAAAAAGGGAAGCAGCTTCGAAACCCGGCTAAGCGAGAGTCTGGATATCCTGGCGGTATTTTTCGGAATGGAAATTCTGAAAATCGTTCCCCGAAGAGTTTCTACGGAAGTCGATGCCCGTCTTTCCTTCGATTTGGAAGGAAGCATCGACAAAGCCCGGAAGATTATTGGCATGTATGAGGACAACGGGATATCCCGCGAGAAAATATTAATCAAACTTGCCAGTACCTGGGAAGGGATTCAGGCAGCCAAAGTTCTTGAGAAAGAAGGCATCCATTCCAATCTAACTCTCCTTTTCAGTAAAGCTCAGGCAATAGCTTGTGCCGAGGCCCGGGTACAGTTGATTTCTCCCTTTGTGGGAAGAATTTACGATTGGCACAAGAAAAATCTTGGTGTCGATTCAATCCCTCCCAAGGATGATCCTGGAGTCCATTCTGTAATCTTTATCTACAATTACTACAAGAAGTTCGGTTACGAGACTGAGGTAATGGGCGCGAGTTTTCGAAACATCGGTGAAATTATCGAATTGGCAGGGTGCGATCTCCTGACGATTTCCCCGACGCTTCTTTCTGAACTGGAGAGCAATCAGAACGAGCTTCAACGAAAGCTGGACCCGGCACTGGCAATAACTTCCGACGTGCATGAATTCCATCTTGACGAGAAGTCATTCCGATGGATGCATAACGAAGATGCCATGGCTGTGGAAAAACTCTCCGAAGGAATCCGTAAGTTTACAGAAGATCTTGTCAAACTCGAAAAATTTATTGCTGCAAAACTCTAAGTCATAACTATGTCGTCCCAATCCCCAATCTTACTTGAAGTTGAAGACCTGCTCAGGCAGGAATCCGAAGCTGTGCGTAATATTCCTGTATCCGATAGCTTTATCCGCGCAGTTGACCTGATTTTTAAAAAAGTTCACCAGGAAGGAGGTAAAGTTATTGCCAGTGGAATGGGCAAAGCCGGTCAGATTGCCGAAAACATTGCAACTACGCTGAGTTCCACAGGGACTCCGGCAGTTTTTCTGCATCCCAGCGAAGCCCAGCATGGCGACCTTGGCGTAATCCGTCAGAATGATGTTTTACTGGTGCTTTCCAATTCCGGGAAGACCAGGGAGATTATCGAACTGGTTGGACTTACGCACAACCTGCACAACAATGTGCCGTTAATAGTGATCACCGGGAATCCCGATGGGGAATTGCCCAAAATTGCTGAGGTTAGCATTTTTACCGGGAATCCTAAGGAGGTATGCATTCTTGGACTCACCCCCACGACTTCCACCACCACCATGACGGTTATCGGGGATATCCTTGTTGTTTTGGAGATGAAGAAAATCGGCTTTTCACACGCCGATTATGCAAAACGACATCATGGCGGATACCTTGGGCAGAAATCACGAAATGCAGCCAATATATTATGAGGATTCTAAAAGAAGAAACGGTTGGACTGGTTATCGATGTTCAGGAAAAACTCTTCCCGCACATGCAGGAAAAGGAACTTCTTGAAGAGAACCTGACAAAAATAATTGCCGGCATGGGCTTTATTGGAATACACGTGCTGGTTACAGAACAGTACACAAAAGGCCTTGGTTTCACCATACCTCCCGTTCATCAAGCCCTCGGCGACTTTTCCTCTATTGAGAAACTAAGTTTCTCCTGCTGCGATGAACCCCGGTTTATGGATATGCTCAAATCCCATGGTAAAAAGAATGTAATCATTTGCGGAATTGAAACCCATGTATGCGTTTTGCAAACAGCTATTGATCTGTTGGCCGAGGGATTTCAGCCCATAATGATTGAGGACTGTGTATCGTCGCGAAAGCATTCCGACAAACAAACCGCAATTAAAAGAATGCGTCAGGAGGGTGCGATCATTTCAAGCATGGAATCGATTTTATTCGAGCTAACCCGTGCCAGCGGTACGGAAACATTTAAGGCCATCTCCAGACTTGTAAAGTAAGTTGGCACAAGCCTGAAAACCTGAACCTGAAAAAATACAGCCATGGCAAGAATATATACTTTGGGAGAAACCGTCTACGACATAATATTTAAGGATTCCAAGCCAATAGCAGCCAAAGCAGGAGGTTCGATGCTGAATTCATCGGTAAGTCTGGGAAGGTTGGGGCTGGAAGTAAATTTTGTTTCTGATATGGGCATGGATAAAATTGGGGACGAAATTGTTGGTTTTCTTAAGGGAAATGGGGTTTGTACCGAAAGTGTGGAGAGGTATGAAAACTACAAAACGGCAATTGCAATAGCGTTTCTCAATGAAAACAACGATGCTTCCTACACATTTTACAAGGACTTTCCCAAAGATCGTTTAGTATCATTGAAATTGGATTTTGAGGAAGGGGATATTGTGCTTTTTGGCAGTTTCTTTGCAATTACCGAGAGTCTTAGGCCTGTACTTAAAAAAATCCTGAAACAGGCGCACGATCGCGGTTGCATCATCATTTATGATCCCAATTTCAGAAAGCCCCACCTTCATGAATTGGAAAAACTCAAGCCTTATATTATCGAAAATATTGCCATTTCGGATCTGGTAAGGGGTTCCGATGAAGATTTCAATCTTGTTTTTGGAGCAAACAACCCGGCCGAGGCATTTAACACTCTTATGGATTATGGCTGCGGCAACATGATTTATACCGCAAACCGAAACGACATTCTTATGACCTCGCAGGATATTACCATAACAGCATCGGTCCCCGCGATTACTCCGGTAAGCACCATAGGGGCGGGGGATAGCTTCAATGCCGGACTCATATGGACACTTGCGCGCAATGAGGTTACCAAAAAGGACATGGAACATCTGTCGGCTAAAATCATGGAGGAAATTCTGGCCAACGGTGCCTCGTTTGCATCGGAAGTATGCCTCAGTTATGACAATTACATATCAAAGGAGTTTGCTTCATTGGTAAAAAAATCCTGAGCTGCAACTATATATTTGGAGCGTTCTCCATTAAATATTTCTCCGCCTCAAGCGACCATAATCCGCCGTTTTTCTTCACCATGTTATCCAATTCTCCCATAAACGGGAAGTCTTTGCTCTTTACTGAAAGCTCATCCAGAGAAACCAGGGGGAATTTCTTGTGAGTGTAGATCAGTTTTTTCCCCCCGGGAATATTCGGCAGGTTCTTCGTTGTGTCGATCACTGCATCCAATCCCCCGATATGGGTTATCATTCCAGCCGGATTGATTTTCCCTTCGGCCATCATTTTAAGGGCTTCGCGCATGTCGTCGGTATTGCCACCGCTGGTCCCTACAATGTGGGTAAAGGCATAATGAACGTTGTAAAAGTTGAGCTCGGCCTTAAATTCCGTGTTTGACGGGCCGGCAAAGAAATTCAGGCAGCCGTCGAAACCGAGGATTTGGTCGGCCTGTTCCACAACCTGCTTTACCGGGGCAAACACAAAAACATCGTCGAACCCGTTGCCCGAAGTCAGGGCTTTGAGATCATTGATGGCACTTGCTGAATTGGAGGTATTAAGATAGATCAGTTTGATTCCGTTTTTGGCGGCTTCTTCAGGCGAATGCAGCCTGGCAGCTCTGTCGAGACGGGTCTGATCGATATCGGTAACCACCATCAGCCCGGGCTTGCGGTCGCAATGCAGGGCGTAGTCAATAGCTGCAAGTCCCATAGGGCCAACACCTGCAAGGATTGCCAGGTTTCCGCCTTCCCTGATGCCCATTTCATGAACATACGATCCGGAGCGCGTGTGGTAGTTTGCGTGAAAAGCGCCGATAACGCACGACATCGGTTCCGAAAGCGAAGCCAGAAAAAACTCATGTCCCTCATAAGGTAGCAGACAGTCCATTTCCATTACTTCAGAGGGAATAAGCACATGGGTTGCATCCCCGCCAATCCATCGGAAAGAGTAGCCGGGAGCGTCAAGGCTTCCCTTGTAGTTTAGAGCTGGTTGGATGGAGAATTTGTCGCCGGCTTTAAACCGGTTTTGCCATTTCTTGCCAACGGATCTGATTATTCCGCTGAACTCATGACCAATCATGGTGGGGTTAATATGCACGTCATCGGGAATCCGTTTGTGTTCCGGTCCCTGTTTCGTAGCTTTGTACGACGACATACAGATGCTGTCGGAAATCACTTCTGCAAGAATCTCATCCTCTTTCATTTCGGGAAGATCGAACTCTTCCAATCTCAAATCGTCCTTGCCGTATATTCTTACTGCTTTTGTCTTCATATAAAATGTTTTTAACTATTATTAATTTTTCAAGCTGGCAAGCTAGCTCAACATCTCCTGTCCGCCGGTAACGGGAACCGCTTGACCTGTCTCATATTCCTGTGAAACTATGTACTTGATGGCTTTCATCACATCCTCTACGCGGCAACCCCGGCCGAGGGGGACCTGTTTTTCGTAAAATCGTTTTACGTCCTCGATTGTTTTTGCACCCGGAACCTTTCCTGCCTTGAGGTATTGAACGAATAAGCCGTTCTGCGAGTCGGACCACAAAGGGCCTTCAAAGAAATTCCCCGGGCAGATTGCGTTCACTTTAACACGAAATGGGGCCAATTCCAAGGCAAAGGACTGGGTAAGCCCTATACCACCGAATTTTCCCCCGGCATAGGCGAAATTGCGATTGCTGCCTTTCAGACCCGATTTAGAATTGATCTGGATGATATCGGAATAATATCCCTCTTTGTATTTCGACTGGAGCTTCATAACCGAGGAGGCATATTTTGTGCAAAGGAAATAGCCCTCATAGTTTATTTTTGTCATCAGCTCAAAGCTCGCGGGTTCCATCTCCTCCAATCCACCGGCTTTTAGTATTCCTGCGTTCGAAACAAACACATCGATTCCCCCAAAGTTTTTCACGGTTTCGATAACCAGGTTTTTTACGGACTCAGGGTTGGATACATCCGTTTTAACAAAAATCAGCTCGTTGCTTTTGCACAGGGGAGCCAGGTCGGCTGAGGTAGCAATGCCTTTTTCCTCATTCAAATCGGCAATCACCAGGTTTGCGTTTTCCTGCAGCATGCTTCGGGAGATTCCCTCTCCAAACCCCTGTGCGCCTCCAGTGACAATGCATATTTTCTGATGCAGGACGTCAGGGTGTTCCGGAATAATATTTTCTTCGGACACTTTTCTTTTTGGCTTTTCACCGTCATTTGATAAACTACCCAGTGCGTTTTCAAAGGTTTCCAAAAGCATGCTCACTGCATGGGAACTTCTTCCAACAGCTAAAATGCCATATCCTTTAATTGCGATTATTTGCGGGGGAGTTGAACTGTCAGCCCTGAAGTCTTCGAGTTCCCTAATGAAAGAGGTGATGATATCCTGTGGGCTGGAAGTTTCTGCCAGATAAATGTATTTCCCATCCCAGGGGGAATTTTTCTGGGCTTTTATGAGATCAAATGATTTTTCAAGACTTTTTCTGTCTTCGCAGAGTTGATTGATCATATCATTATTGAGCAATCTGGTAATTTTTGTGTTTGCTGCAGACAGCATCATGCGGATTGCAGGGATAAACTCTATTATATTTTCTTTGACAGGATGTTCAGTTTTCATTCTATGGGAAATATAAGTTTAACAAAAGAGTAATGATCATGGTTCTAATTTTGGAGAAAATATTCAATAACCGCATTTCCAAGCTCAATAAATTCATCAAGCTGCTCAATGTTGGGCGATCCGTCCTCCTTGATGTATCCGGGTTGGTTTTTTGAGCGCAAATACTGGTGGGCTGCAATGGTGCAAGCTCCCTCGAATGAAATGGATTTAAGTTCCTCGTCGAGCGGCTTGCCTCCACGGGTGTCAATTTTCAGGGGGATTATTTCCGGCGTGTTATGCTCGGTTCCGAAAGTAATTATGAATTTGCGGTCGTGGAAGTAGCAACTGAATTCCTTGAGCCGGTTGAAGGCGTTTCTCCCGGGGATAAGTTCCACAGAATAAATATTTCGGGAAGTGAGCTCGATGTACAGCGCTTCCATGTCTTTTTCGTACTCGGTGAAATTGTCGTTTTTGTCGTCGAGCAAAACGGGATAGGTAGGAATACCTCCAGCCTCGAGGATGGTTTTAATAACTTCTTCAATATCCAGGAACGCCTTGGGATCTTCCTTAACAAAGCCGGGTCCACCTGATTTCAGGATTTTGCTTCGGATTTCATCTTCAAGAGCGGTAAAATTGTGTAATTCGGAGGAGCATTCTTTTCCCCCGAAAATGGAGGTGAAGATGTTTCTTCTTTCTTCGTCGGTGGAGAATTGCTCGAGGACTTTTATGCGGATTGCCTTGGCGATATGCCTTTCGCGAAGCATTCCTTTGGTAAGGCTGTTGAGTATTTCATCGAAATCGAGGGCGAGCCGGGAATCGGTTTTTATAAGATGAGCCGATGTCTTCTCAACCATTTCCCTGGTTTGAACGAGACTCTCGCTGCGCAGACTGCTAATGGTTTTCATTGCACTGCTGCCTTCATCGACGGGGAAATCCAACCCCTTTCCCGAAAAGTAAATTCTTCCAGGATTTCCCGGGTCATTAACCCTGATTCCTTTTTCCTGTTCCGACTTTAACAGGCCCATAAATTCAATGTTGTATAAAGGAAACTTTTTATGGGAATCGCACAGTTCGGTAAACTCCTCATAACCGGAGGTTGTGTAGAAGTCGTTGATTCCAAGAATATTTATGTTTTCGTTTTCAGCCATTTGAAAAACCTGCCTCATGTCGTCAAATGCGCTGAAGGAGTAAGGGGTATGAAAGTGTCCATTCACATTGTGAACCAAATTGCTGCCGTTTTTACTATACCAGTCCAGCAGATCCTCACGCGAGGGAAATTCTTCAAATAGGTTTTTCATATTTCTGTGGTTATAATTTCGGATTACTTTATTTTCTGCATTCCATTTCACATAGCTTTTGCCCCTCTATCCGTCTTTCCTCACCAGTCCAAACAATCTTCCGGTGCTGCAAGCAGAGACTCTGTTTTCCAATCAGCCAGCACGAACTCCTCTGCCCTGAAACTTCCAAGGATGGCCAGAACTTTGCAGCCCGCAGATTTCCCTGCTCTTTCACCGCTTATCGCATCTTCCACCACCAGACAGTTCTGCGGGTTTATACCGATTCGCCTTGCCGCTTCAAGGTAAATGTCGGGGAAGGGTTTTTTGCGCTCCACTTCCAGTCCGTTTACCGTGGCATCGAAGGTGGTCGCCGGGATACCGATTTCAGAGAGGTTTGTGTTCATCTTTATCTCATCTGCACTTGTAGCTACCGCTATCTTTAAGCCCTTACCCTTGCATTTCATTATAAATTCAGGAACTCCCGAAAGAGGCCTGAGTTTTCCCCGAGTGATTTCCTGATAGATCTCATAGGTTCGTTTTTTATCCGCAAGCGCATCAAACGGGAAATTATGTGCTGAAGCAACGCCGCCCAGGTAGCGGTTTTCGCCCATCCCGATAAAAGGGATAAAGTCTTCTTCTTTCACACGGAGGCCCTTCTCCTTAAACATAAGGATTGCCGCTTTGCAGATAAACTCTTCCGAATCTACCAAAACGCCATCCATATCGAATAAAACAGCCTGTATCATTGTCTATTTTTCAGAAACCAAATCAATTATGCCATTCAACACATACTTGGGATGATAAGCGAAAGATTTCATGGTTGTAAGATCCGAAATCCCACTTAGCACAAGCGCAGTGTCTATTTCCGATTCAATGCCGGCAACAATATCCGTGTCCATCCTGTCGCCAATAATAATTGTTTCCTCCCGGGTCATTCCGATTTTTTTCAGAGCGATCCTCATCATCAGTGGATTAGGTTTCCCAATGAAATATGCTTCCCTTCCCGTCGACATTTCAATGGGGGCAATGAGTGCTTTGGTAGCGGGAGTAATTCCGTTCTCAATGGGGCCGGTAATGTCGGGATTTGTTCCGATAAGTTTTGCTCCTTTAAGAACCAGGTTAACAGCGTGTTCAATTCGGTCGAAACTGTAGGATTTGGATTCTCCGACAACAACATAATCCGGATTGACATTGTTCATTGTGTAACCCACATTGTACAGGGCATTTATAAGACCGGCATCGCCAATAATATATGCGCTTCCCAAAGGGCGCTGATTTGCAAGGAAAGATGCCGTAGCAAGAGCTGAGGTGTAGAAATGACTGTGGTCTACTTCAATGCCCAAACGCCCGAGTTTCTCTTGAAGTTCCTTCGGAGTCCTTTCGCTGGCATTGGTTAGAAAAACAAAACTCTTCTTCTCAGCTTTAAGCCAGTCAACAAATTCTTTTACCCCGGGAAGAAGTGTGTTTCCATGATAGATGACCCCATCCATGTCGCAGATAAAACCTTTTTTGGATTTGATCTTTTCAATACTTTCTTTATTGGCTATCATGGTCATTTTTTCTTCCAAAGATACCAAAAGCCTTGAAAGATGCTTTATGGTATCTGAAATGAAACTGCTGTTGTACTGCTAAATTATCAGATTCCTTTTCTATTTCTCTGTTTTATGATGGTGTCGCCAAAATCGGTTACCGGGACGTATCCTTGCAAAGGAACGATTTTCTGATGGATTGCATCAAGTATCCAGCTTGCCTGAGGGAAAAAGTGGTTTTCAAGCTCATGGGCCGGGACAATCCAGTTTCTGGATCCAACCACAATAGGCGGAGCGTCCAGGTCGTCGAAAGCAAGTTCGGAGATGGTATGAGCCATTTCCTTAAGGAACGATCCTCTGGCATTGGCATCGCTGGTTAGAACGATACGCCCGGTTTTCTTAACCGATTCGATAACCAGGTCGTAATTAAAGGGTACCATACTCCTTGCATCGATTATTTCAGCTGACATACCGAATCTTTCCTTAAGAATATCGGCGGCTTCGATTGCACGGTATAGGTTTGCGCCGATCGACAAAATCGTAATATCATCGCCTTTGCGCTTGATATCGGGTTCCCCAAAGGGAATCTCATAATAGCCTTCCGGCACGCCTCCCTCGTGAAACAGTTCAGCCACATCATAAATCCTCTGGCTTTCGAAGAAGATAACAGGATCTGTTCCCTGAAGAGCCGAATTCATAAGACCTTTGGCATCATAGGGGGTTGCCGGGAAAACAACTTTCAATCCGGGGATATGTGCAACAAGAGCCGACCAATCCTGTGAATGCTGTGCGCCATATTTGGAACCAACAGAAACTCTTATTACAACTGGCATTTTGATGATATTCCCGCTCATCGATTGCCATTTGGGCAGCTGGTTGAAAACCTCGTCACCCGATCGGCCCAGGAAGTCGCAATACATGATTTCAGCAATTACCCTTCCACCAGCCATTCCATATCCAATAGCTGTTCCTACAATGGCTCCCTCTGCAATAGGTGAATTGAAAAGCCGGTTATAAGGCAATGCTTCCGTAAGACCGCGATATACAGCAAAAGCACCACCCCAGTCACGGTTTTCTTCGCCATATGCAACGAGAGTCGGATCTTTATAGAACCTGTCGATGATGGCCTCGAAAATTCCATCCTTTAACTGATAGGTTTTTAACTTTGAAATAGGCTTTCCTTCTTTATCCAGACCGAAACGTTCTTTCTTGAGCAGCTGCTGAACCCTGGGGTTTTCCTCCATGGTCAGTAAGGTTTGGGGAACCCTGTCCTCCATCTTGTCAACCGATTGGTTCGAAAACATCATGTCTCCGATGAGCTCAGGCTGTGCCACAAGATTCATCCTTGGCGATACGCTGTCGTCGATGGCTTTCTTAAGAGCTGAAACGATAATGTTAACCACCATCGATTTCAGGGCGGCAACCTCGTCTGCTGATGCGATCCCCGAGCGAATGAGATCTGCGGAATACGAAAGGAGAGAATCCTGTTGTTCCCATGCCTCAATTTCTTCCCTGCTTCGGTATGAGGAAGCATCGGAAGGGGAGTGGCCCGTAAAGCGGTAGGTTAGAGTATCAAGCAAAACGGGACCTTTTTTATCTTCAATGATTTTCTTTTTTCGACGAAATGCATCTATTACGGCAAGTGGGTTGTAGCCATCAATCCGCTCTGCATGCATCATCTCGGGGTTTACGCCCGCACCCACACGTGCCAGTATATCGTAGCCCATGGTTTCGCCCTGGGTCTGACCTCCCATGCCGTATTGGTTGTTCATGAAATTGAAAATGATAGGTAATCCGCCTCTGTAAGGCTCATCCCACAATTTCCTGAATTGGTCCATTGTAGCAAAGCTGATTCCTTCCCAAACCGGACCGCAAGCCATGGAGGCATCGCCGATATTGGCAACCACAATCCCGGGTTTCGAGTTAACCTTTTTGAACAAAGCTGCACCTACCGAGATGTCGCCCGAACCACCAACAATTGCATTGTTGGGATATACGCCAAAGGGGGTGAAAAAGGCATGCATTGAGCCGCCGAGACCTTTGTTAAAACCGGTTTTCCGGGCAAAAATCTCGGCGAGGGTTCCGTACAAGAGGAAATCGATGGCAAGATCTTTTGTTTCGCCTTTAAACCCCTTTTCTACGACCTGTAGTGTCTCTCCCTCGAAATGGACTTTCATGATTTGCATCAGGTCATGATCATTGAGTTGATGAATGGCAGATAATCCTTTAGCCAAAATCTCACCATGGGATCTGTGGGAACCGAAAATGTAATCGTCAACGCTAAGCGTGTAGGCCATTCCAACGGCAGAGGCTTCCTGTCCGATGGAAAGGTGAGCTGGCCCGGGATGGTTGTAGGGAACGCCCTGGTATTCACCGGCGGTCTTAATGAGATTGAGCATGGTCTCAAACTCGCGAATAATCAGCATGTCGCGATAAATCCTCAGGAAGTCCTGTTTGCTGTAAACGGCTTTTTCCTCTTCGATGGTTTTGCTGTAGTGGTTTACAGGGATTGTACCAAATTTTATCTCACCTTTTTTTCTGGCGTTCTTTGGATCAATAAATAATGATTTAGGCATGGCTAAGGCTTTTAATTGGATTTTTTTATTTGCGATGGCAGGCTTCCAATTTCTGAAAGACTGTCTTCGCATATCATTTATGTTACTCTAAATTAAATCGTTACTAAGGTTTTCAATCTGATTTCGGATCTCTTTCAGAAATGCGGATGCTGGAGCGCCATCCAGAGCTCTGTGATCGTAGGTCAGCGAGAGCCCGATTACCGGAATAAAGCCGATAATTCCATTCCCCAGATCCGATGGCCTATAGGTGATCGTATTGACCCCAAGGATACCCATCTGCGGCAAATTGATTACCGGGGTGAATAGTTCAATGCCATATGAGCCCAGATTTGAAATCGTAAAACTGGCATTATCGCTTTGCAGAAGTTCAGGGTCGATATTCCCTTTGCGACAGCTTTCGGCCAGCTGTTTGATTTGAGCGGCCAGCGCTTTCAGTTTCAAGTCATCGGCATTTCGTATAACCGGAACCATGAGTCCGCGTTCGGTGTCAACGGCGATTCCCAGATGGACTTTTTTAAAGGTTTTGATTTTGTCGCCAAGGAAATGGGAGTTGATGGCGGGCATTTTCTCGAGTGCGCGAACGGTAGCATAACAAACCATATCGTTCAGGCTGATGTTGGGGATCTCTCCCTTTTCAAACCTTGCCTTGCAGATTGTGCGCAGTTCGAGCATTTTTCTTGCGTCGGCACTGGTGTGGTGAGTAAGTTGAGCCGAATTCTGCAGCGAGGCATGCATGCTTTTGGCAATTAGTTTTCTTATGCTGGTCAGCGGGGCCTCAACAAAATCATTTGTGGAAACCACATATGCGGGAGTCGAAACAGGCGCTTGCATAGGTGCTGAGGTTGGAGCCGGGGCAGCAGCTTGTGTTGGTTTTGGTGCGCTTGTCAAAGCCGTTTCAATATCTCTGACAATGATTCGCCCATTGGGTCCGCTCCCCTGTATCCCCTGCAACGAAATTCCTTTAGCCTGGGCAATTCCCCTGGCTCTGGGAGATATCTTCAGTTTTGCCGAAGAAACCTGCGAAGGGGTCTCTACGGGAGACGCTGTTGCAGCGACAGTCTCAGTCCGGTCAGGTTCAGAAGAGGAGGCAGCACCGGCGGACGACGGACGAAACGCGTCGACCGATTCCCCAGCCTTCCCGATTACACAAACATTTGCCAATACGGGAACCTCATCCCCCTCCTTGTAGAAGGTTTCCAGAAGGATTCCCGATACCTTTGCCGTTTCTTCGAAGGAGGCTTTGTCGGTTTCGTAACAAAACAACACATCACCTTCGTTTACTGTGTCGCCCTTTTTCTTACCCCACTCGGTAATTATGCAGGATTCGACCGATTGCCCCAAGCGGGGCATAAATACAGCTTCAGCCATATTGCTAATTTATTAAAATGAATCTAAAACTTATTATTATCTATTTTATAACTTGTAAACATAAGATTCGATATGGTTTGGAATT
>CAMAZH010000096.1 GCA_945863035.1 Chitinophaga pinensis
CGAAGCCGAAGCCGAAGCCGAAGCCATTCAAATTCAATTGAAAATTTGATAAAATCGCACTCCTCCTCATTTTTTGTTTTCTTTAGTTAACAATATTGACAGGGAGTTTACAACTTGCCAAAGGCAATTTTATTCTTGCGGGAGGCAATCTCAAACTTGTCAAAGGCAATACTAAACTTACCAAAGCTCATCTTAAACTTGTCAAGGCTCGTCTTAAACTTGTCATAGGCAATACTAAACTTCCCAAAGCTCATCTTAAACTTACCAAAGACAGTTTTAAACTCGCCAAAGGCTATCTCAAACTTGCAGAAGGCCTTCTTCAACTTTACGAAGGTCGTATTCAACTTGTGGAACGGAACCTTCAACTTTCTGAAGGTCGTCTTCAACTTGAGGAACGAAACCTTCAACTTTCTGAAGTTAATGTTCTATTTGCAGAAGGTTGTTTCAAAAAATATGTCCAAATGCAAATAACAATTCTCTCTCTTTAAACATCGAGCCTACCAATCCTCGCAAACAGCTGAGACCCTCATGCAATGTACCATAAGCAGTATCACTTGGTTAATCAATAATCTATATATTCTGAAATCCATAATCATTCTCAACTTTTGCAATCCTGGTTTTAAAAGATTTGTACCAAATTTCTCGTCCTTTGTTCCTGGCAACTGTGTGATCTGTATTTTCCCTCCATCTTTTTATTGAATCCAGGTCTTTCCAATAAGAAATTGTAATCCCAATAGTTTCTCTGGCGCTCTCAAAGCCGAGAAAACCATCCTGTTGCCTGGCTAGTTCAATCATCCTTTCTGCCATTTCCGCATAACCATTATCAAAATCAGTCCTGATGGAAGTGAAAATTACTGCATAATAGGGAGTCTGGGGGGTTTTGGCAATCATTTTTATATTATTAGAATAATACTTTTTTCAAAATATGGCTACATCATAATACAGGGTGCAGGCTCACGAGATTTCGCCAATTGATATTTGCATTTCTCTTAACACAATTCAAAGTGCAAACTGCAAATAGCAAATTGCAAATGTGTTGCAACTGCCCATTTTTGACATTTCCCATTTGCACTTTGCATTTTGACATGTTAACACTTTGGGTGCTGAATTCCTTTTCCTTCCCTTACCCCGACACTAAAAGCCGCTGCTCAATAATAGTTTTCATAACATTAACTGCCACCTGGTTATTACCGCCCTGTGGGATGATGATATCGGCATAGCGCTTTGTGGGTTCGATAAACTGGAGGTGCATGGGTTTTACGGTTTTCTCGTAACGGTCGAGCACTTTAACCACGGTTCTCCCCCTTTCGGTGATATCCCTGTAGATCACCCTGCTCAGGCGGTCGTCGGCATCGGCATCCACATAAATCTTAATATCCATAAGATCCCTGAGCGGCTCATGGGTTAAAATCAGGATTCCTTCCACGATTACCACCTTTTTGGGAAGAACCGGGATGGTTTCGCTGGCGCGGGTGCAGGTGAGGTAGGAATAAATGGGCTGCTGTATCGACTCGCCGCATTTAAGGCGACGGATATGCTCCACCAGGAGGGAGAACTCCAACGAGGAAGGATGATCGAAATTTATTTCCTGCCGTTGCTCCATCGGTATATGGCTGCTGTCTTTATAATACGAGTCCTGCGGAATGACTGTAACCTGCTCAATTGGCAGACTTTCAACAATTTTCCTGACCACCGTGGTTTTTCCGGAGCCGGTACCTCCTGCAATTCCAATTATAAACATAATATTGTGGTTAAAAAGCCTATTTTTGCAAACGGATCAAAACTACAAATTACGAATCAATTCCGCTAAAAAAAATGGTTTCTTGAATTATTATCGGCAAGGAATAGCATGCCACATCGCAAGTTGTTAAATCACAATGTTTTGCCATTTGCGAAAAGATGATAAACGAACCTGTGTCGGATTGAGAACTATGTGGTTATTCCTGTAGAGGCTAATGATTCAGCTTTGACATACTTGCACTTTCGTTGGTTTTTCCGCCTGTTTACCCCTGCCATAAAGGGAGCAGACAGAAAAACCATCTCAAATAAGAAATAGAATTAAAATAAGATAGTAATCATAAAATATTTAATAATGAACGAGTTATATCCTTTAAAATTCACTCCGATCTTAAAAGACAAAATCTGGGGAGGTCAGAAAATCAAGTCGCTTCTTGGAAAATCGAACGCAACCGACCGATGTGGCGAAAGCTGGGAAATATCGGGTGTTGCAGGAGACCTTTCAAAAGTAAGCGAAGGTTTTCTGGCTGGCAATGAGATTTCCGAGCTAATTGAGATTTATATGGGTGATCTTGTGGGAGATAAGGTTTACGAGAAATTCGGTCTTGAATTCCCTTTGCTGCTCAAATATATCGACGCTGCGGATGTGCTCAGCATACAGGTACACCCGGATGATGTTATGGCAGACGAACGGCACAATTCGTTCGGCAAAACCGAGATGTGGTACATCATTCAAGCAGATGCCGGCAGCGAGCTTATTTCGGGTTTCAGGAAACCACTGGACAAAGCAACGTACACAAAACTTCTTGAGTCGGGTCAGCTTGAGAGCTCGCTGAATTACGAAAAGGTTGGTCCGGGCGATGTATATTTCATGCCAGCGGGCAGGGTGCACGCAATAGGGAAAGGGATATTGCTGGCCGAGATTCAGCAATCGTCTGATGTTACCTATCGCATATACGACTTTGACCGGAAAGACGAGCATGGGAACGGGCGGGAGTTGCATACCGCAGCGGCTCTGGATGCGATCGATTTCACGGTACATGATTCCTACAAAACGATTTATCCCAACATCGACAATCAGACGATTAACGCGGTAAGCTGCAGGTATTTCAACACCAACATTATGAACTTCAACCAAACGGTGGAAAAAGATTTCGCACTTATTGACTCGTTTGTGGCTTACATGTGTACGGAAGGCAAAGGCGAGATTCTTTATGGCGAAGGGCTTTCGGTAGGTTTCACCAAAGGAGAGACGATATTAATCCCCGCGGTACTAAAAAACCTGATTATCAATCCGCACATGCCCTCTACCCTGCTGGAAATATATATTAAGTAGTGAGGGCGCTGCGCTTAGTGAGGGCGCTGCGCTTGGTGAGGGCGCTGCGCTTGGTGAGGGCGCTTCGCTTGGTGAGTGCGCTTCGCTTGGTGAGGGCGCTTCGCTTGGTGAGAGCGCTTCGCTTGGTGAGAGCGCTTCGCTTAGTGAGTGCGCTTCGCTTGGTGAGTACGCTGCGCTTAGTGAGTACGCTGGCGCTTAGTTCACTCACTTCTACTCACTTCACTCACTAAGCGCAGCGCACTCACTAACACTCACTAAGCGCAGCGCACTCACTTCTCTCACTAACACTCACCATCCCTAACATCTTTTATCGTACCTTAGCCCCATGATCATAAAATCAGCAATATTCGAAAAAAGCAGCAGCAAGATTTCCGAGTGTCCGACGGGACATAAGCCGGAGTTTGCTTTTATCGGGCGATCCAATGTAGGGAAATCATCACTTATCAATATGTTAACCGGTCAGAATGGTCTTGCCAAGACTTCCGTATCGCCTGGTAAGACAAGGCTTATCAACCACTTCCTGATAAACAACGAATGGTTTTTGGTCGACCTGCCCGGGTATGGCTACGCGAGGGTCAGCAAGTCGATGAAGGCGGAATTCTCCAAGATTATTCAAAACTACGTTTCGAAGAGGGAGAACCTTTCCTGCTTGTTTATATTGATCGATTCGCGGTTGGAGCCTCAGGACAACGATTTGGAATTCATCAACTGGTGCGGCACGAATCAGGTTCCTCTGGTTTTGGTATATACCAAGACCGACAAGCTTGCCGCGCGCGACTTTCATGAGAACAGGAAGAAAATGGAGTTGAAACTCAGGGAAACCTGGGACGAGATGCCCACGAGTTTTTCCACCTCCGCGGTCAAAAAAACCGGGCGCGACGAGATTCTTGATTTCATTCATTCTGTGATACATGATAAAGTAACTAACAATTAATGAACATTGAATTAGTTTTGCCTTAAGAATATTTACATTTGCCACAGAATTCAACAAATCATTTAAAGGCATCATGAGAGCTTACACACCCATTAAATTCTTCGCCGGAAGAGCCACCAAACCACTGGCAGAAAAAATCGCAAAGTCATTTGGAGCGGAGCTTGGTAAAACGAATGTTATAGAGTTCAGTGATGGCGAGCTTCAGCCTCATTATGAAGAGTCGGTGCGTGGTTGCACCGTTTTTATTATACAGTCGACCCAGCCGCCCGCCGAGAACCTTCTTGAGCTCTTGCTGATGATCGACGCCGCAAAGAGGGCCAGTGCCTATAAAGTTGTTGCCGTTCTCCCCTATTTCGGTTACGGCAGGCAGGACCGCAAGGATCGTCCGCGCTCTTCCATCGGGGCAAAGCTGATTTCGGATCTGCTCATGGCCTCAGGGGTTGACCGGGTAATGACGATGGACATGCACGCCGACCAGCTGCAGGGTTTTTTCAATGTTCCGGTAGACCATTTGTACGCATCGACAATTTTTGTGCCTTATATCAAAGACCTGGGTCTCGAAGACCTTGCCATAGCGGCTCCCGACATGGGAGGGACGAAAAGGGCCAATGCCTATGCCCGCTTCCTGGGTTCGCAGATGGTGATTTGTTATAAGATGAGGAAAAAACCCAATGTTGTTGAAGAGATCAGAGCCATCGGGGATATGGAGGGGAAAAACATTTTCATTGTCGACGACATGATCGACACAGCGGGAACCGTTTGCCTCGCAGCCGAAATGATGATAAGCGAAGGCGCAAAGTCGGTTCGGGTTGTAGCCACCCACCCGGTTCTTTCGGGTCCGGCTTATGAGCGCATCAACAACTCTCTTATTGCAGAGGTTATCGTAACCGACTCCATCCCCATTCAGGACCTTTGCCCGAAGATCAAAGTCTTGTCGATTGCCGACCTGTTTGCCGAGGTAATCAACAAAGTATATAATTATCAGTCGATAAGTTCGCATTTTATAATTTAAGTACTATATTTGCACTCCTTTTTAAGGACTTAAAATGTATTCCCGGTGTGATGGGGGATTATCATGAATATTAATTCTTAGTAGCACAAATCTATCTTATGAAAACAATCGAAATTGAAGTGAAAAAGCGTGTGAAAACCGGAAAAACCGATACACGCAATCTCAGAAAAGAAGACAATGTACCCTGCGTTCTTTATGGCGGGAAAGAGGTAAAGCATTTCTATGCGCACAAAAACGAATTCAGGAAATTGGTTTACACCCCTGACGCGTTAATTGTCAATCTGAATATTGAAGGAGAGAAACATCAGGCCATCATGCAGGCTTTGCAGTTTCATCCTGTTTTGGACACTCTGAACCACATCGACTTTGTAGAGGTATTCGATAACAAACCTGTTGTGATCGAAATTCCCATCGCATTGATCGGCAATTGCATCGGCGTTAAGAACGGTGGAAAAATCCGTGAAAAGAAAAGAACTCTCAAGGTTCGCGGACTGGTGAAAAACCTTCCCGACATTCTCGATATTGACATGACCACAATTGACATTGGCGGTATCGTTAAAGTTGAGAACCTTTCGTATCCAAACATCGAGTTGCTCGATGGTGCCCGTTCCATGGTTGTTTCCGTAATTTCCTCACGTCTTGCCGCAAAAGGTCTGACAGAAGCAGGAGCACCCGGAGCACCTGAGGAAGCTGCAAAATAAACTGATTACTAGCCCTCCTTACCATTGAAATATCTCATTGCCGGGTTGGGAAATATTGGGAGTGAGTATGCTCACACCCGTCATAATATAGGATTTGATATATTGGATGCTCTGGCAGCAGCATCCAATATTTCTTTTACAGATGGCCGGTACGGATTCACCACTCTCTACAAATTCAAAGGCAGGTCCCTGCACCTCCTCAAGCCATCGACCTATGTAAACCTCAGCGGTAAAGCAATCGACTATTGGCTGAAAAAACACAATATCCCTATCGAAAACCTTCTGGTTGTTGTTGACGATCTGGCTTTGCCCTTCGGCGTATTGCGTCTGAAACCCAAAGGCGGTGATGCCGGCCACAACGGGTTGATAAACATTACCGAGGTCCTTGGCAGCAGCAGCTTCGCACGGCTTCGCTTCGGTCTTGGCGACAATTTCCCCAAGGGTTACCAGGTTGATTTTGTTCTTAGCCAGTTCTCCCCCGAAGAAAAAACAACCCTTCCGGCCCGCATGCTGTTGGCCGCCGACATCATCAGGTCGTTCGCCACTTCCGGCGTTGAGATTACCATGAACCAGTACAACAACAAATAAAGCCATCGCGCTGTTTTTCCGTAAAACTTTGCGTCCCGACATCTCCCCTGATATAGGGGCGAGGTTAAGAAAAATAACTGCGAATCGTTAATTTTTAGCATTAGAATATTTAATTCTGTCCTGAGATAGCTATCGAACTTGAAAACAGTCAGCTGCGGATTCTTTTTCCAAGCCATTCTTTGCATCAGGACTGATTGTTAGCTGTCTCCCTACTATGCCGCATAACGAAAGACAAACAAACCCTTGAATATGTTAACTTGTTGTTAAATGTCGGTTTGGATCAAATTCCGCATTACCTTTGCAAAAAAAAATGGGTAAACGCACCATAAGCGCTATAATTATTTTTGCTTCTCTTTCTCTCGGGGGATTAATAACAACCCAGACCTTGTGGGTAAAGAAAGCAGTAAACCTGGCTGAGGAACAGCACGATCACCGTGTTGATCTGGCGCTCGACGACGTTCTTTCAGAGCTTACCGACACCACCGGGATATCAGAGAAAAGAAGAGTACAGGAGAGTACAGGTATTCCGCAACACACCAATAATTTTTTCGCCGCCGTTGATACGGCAAAACTGCACCGCCTGCTCATAAAGTACATCAATTACCATTCGCTCGACAACCGGTTCAGCTATTACATTGTAAAAACCTCGAACGACTCGGTAATATTCTCCTACGGGAAAAAAACCGACAACCTCTCCGGCCTGAAAGTTCACAAAGCCTGTCTGCACTGTGTTTATAAAGACGACTATTATCATCTGGCGCTCTGTTTCCCCTATCAGACCAAGCAGACTCTTGCGGGGATGTCGGCATGGCTGGGGCTCTCGTCGGTTTTCCTTATCATCATAATCTTCAGTTTTTACTACACCATCACCACGATAATAAAGCAGAAAAAAATTTCGGAAATACGCGACGACCTCATCAACAACATCACCCACGAGTTGAAAACTCCTATTGCCACCATTTCGTTGGCATCAGAGGTGATTCTCAATTCGGGCGACAAGATCAGCAAGGAGCGTAATCTTAAGTATGCCCGAATCATCTTTGAGGAAAATAGCCGGATGCGTTCACAGGTCGACAAGGTATTGCAGATGGCAACTATGGACCGTGGGGAACTCAGTCTCGACACCTCGAGTCTGAAGATGAATGAGTTCGTCCGCCGAGTGGTTGACAATTTATGTTTGGAGCATTGCGAAACCACCGTGAAGCTTGATTATCATCTTGACGCATCCCATGATGAGCTGTTAGCCGACCCGGTTCAGATTGCCAATGTAATTACGAATTTGGTTAACAATTCGCTAAAGTACTCGATGGATGAGCCCCACATAACGATTCGCAGCAGCACCGAGAAAAACGACTATGTTTTTTCGGTCGAGGACAAGGGGATAGGGATCAGCAAGGAGAATATAAAGCATATCTTCGACAAGTTCTACCGTGTT
Source organism: Chitinophaga pinensis (assembly GCA_945863035.1). Taxonomy (GTDB): domain Bacteria; phylum Bacteroidota; class Bacteroidia; order Bacteroidales; genus JACJXF01. Next base: position 7,744 of record CAMAZH010000096.1, read on the forward strand.
CCCACAGGCAATGTTCATAATGTAAAAGGCTTTGGTCTAGGCTTGTATTATGTAAAAACAATCGTTGAAGCGCATAAGGGCAAAATATTTATCGACAGTGAACCGGGTAAAGGCACAAGATTTGATGTGTTTCTTCCGTTAAACAGAGTGAACGACTGAATTTTATTCCCGTGAAAAACAAAGCCGCAAAAATACTCCTTGTTGAAGACGACACCAATCTCGGTATTGTGCTTTCCGACTTTCTGGAGATCAGCAACTATGATGTACTGCTTGCCACCGATGGAATCGCCGGGATGGAGTTCTTCAAGAACGGGGACTTCGACCTATGCATTCTGGATATAATGCTTCCTTTCAAGGATGGTTTCACAATTGCTGAAGAGATCCGTCAAAAGAACCCTGAGATTCCCATTATCTTCCTCACGGCTAAAACGATGGAGAAGGACAGGATCAGGGGGTTGAAGATCGGGGCCGACGATTACATCACCAAGCCCTTCAGCACCGAGGAGCTGAGTCTCAGGATTGAAGCCATTCTGCGACGATCGAAATATTCCATAATCAAAAACGATCTGCCCTCTGTTTTCACAATCGGAACGTACAACTTCGATTACAACAATCATATCCTAAGTTCGGAAAAAAGAGAAGTGCGGCTCACGCGCAAGGAAGCCGAAGTGTTACGCTTGCTCAGCATCAACATGAATAACCTGGTCAGGCGGGAGGTAGCCCTCAAGAACATTTGGGGGGAAGACGATTACTTTATGGGAAGGAGCATGGATGTTTACATCACCAAACTCCGTAAGTTTTTGGCCGACGACCCGAATGTGTCGATCGTAAACATCCCCCGTACGGGCTTCAAACTGGAGGTCAAATAGGCGAACGCGCTCCCCTATCGGGAAAAAGGAACGCTGACGCGAAGAAAAATTTGGATACCTTGATCTAAGGATATATCTTGAGCTTTGAAAAAGCAAACCGAAAAGCAAACAAGATCTCAGGGTTCCATGTCAGAAGACTCACAAAAACGTATCGACAAATTTCTTTGGTCGGTGAGGGTTTACAAGACCCGGGCACTGGCCACAGAAGCCTGCAAGAAAGGGAAGGTCCTCATCGACGGGACATCCGTAAAAGCCTCACGGCTTGTAAAGCAGGGCGACAGTCTTGAAATAAAAAAGCCTCCTGTGGTTTATTCCTATATTGTCAAAGATTACCCCAAATCCAGGATCTCTGCTAAACTGGTATCGGAATATCTACAGGATATCACCTCCCCCGAGGAACTGAAAAAGCTCGAGGTAAATGAGAGTTTTTTCGTGAAACGCGACCGGGGAACGGGAAGGCCGACCAAGAAAGACCGCAGGACCATTGATAACCTCACACAAGAATAACAATGCTGATTGCAAACCAGAAAAGAAAAGAGAACATAGCGGAGTACCTTTTGTATATGTTTCAGATTGAAGATCTTATCAGAGCTTACAGTTTTGATATCGATTTGCTGGAGGTAAATATCATCAGCAAGTTCGAGCAGCCCTACCATGTAAAAAGAGACATGCGCGAATGGTACGTCTCGATCATCAGTATGATGAAAGAGGGCAAACTCCAAACCTCGGGTCACATCCCGATTGTGCGTTCGCTCCTTACCGAACTCGAATCGTTTCATATCAGGCTGCTTCACAATGAGGACGAGTCGAAATACCACAAATCATACGCGAAGGTGCAACTGAGTATCGATTCGTTGAGAGCCAAATCGAACGGCAGCAATTACGGGGAAATAGAGCTTTGTTTGAATGGGCTGTATGGTTTGCTGATGTTACGGCTGACAAAAAAACCGATAAGTCCGGAAACCTCGGCGGCTTTCGGACTTATCGGTGAGATGGTAGCCCTGCTCTCTGCCAAATATCTGCAGTTCGAGCAAGGGGCAAAGGAATTTTAGAATTTATAGGAGAGGCCTACCCCGAAAACCTCCTTAACCTGCAGGCCCGGTCCGCTGGAATCGTCGCTCCGGAGAACGCTCACATCATCATCGTAAATAAGCATGGTGTTAAAGGTAGCGGCAAGAAATTCGTTGATTTTCATAGCAATCAGGAATTCCGCGTTGACGTCGATATTTCCAGGATTATTGAGGTAATTGGAGAACAGATCGATTTTTGCCTGCATTTCGACGTTTTCCATAATAGCTTGTTTGTAGAACACTTTTACAAATCCCCCGAACTCAGCCCTGAATTTCTCTCCGGGAGTCACCCCAAATGCGCCAGCCATACTGAGCGTGTCGTCGACCACAAAAGTCATCTTACCTGTAACCGGGGAGATGAACACGTTGAACCGGTCGTTCGGCTTATAGTCCATACCGGCAGATATCGTGAGGTAAGCCGGTGAAAACAAATCGGATATCTTTGACGACACGTCAGGATAGTTGTAACCCTTGTCGAACTGTGTTTTGAAACCCAACATGGCACTGTAATTCCATTTTTCAGAAGCTTTCATGCCGAACATAGAGGTGAAATCTATGCGGTCGTCGCTCTTTTTTGTGAGCGTACCTTGTTTTAAGAGACCGTATCCAAGCCCAATGGTATTGTCCCATACAATATTTTCCTTTTTGTAATTGGCAAAGAGGTTTAAAAAGGCATTGCCCGAATATGAATTTTCACCCCCTGAGGCCCATTGGTAGAAGCTGACCTGTGAAAAAGTAAGGGTTCCCATCCCTCCCTTTTTCCAATAGGAAGTGTCGGCGGGTTCCTGGGCGAAGATTGTAAGACTAAAAAGAATAAGGGAAAATGCAATAATGGTGTTTTTCATGATTGAGACTTTTTTTGGTTTTAGTTAGTTTTTTTTATTGATTAGAATTGATTTCAAAGATAAAATGAAAATTCAGTACACTACAAATAATTTTGATCAGCACTGGTTATAACCTCCCAACAGCGTTTTGGTACCACAAAGGCAAATTACGGATACAAAAACGGGCTCTATTGGAGATAACAGGTATCCCTCTTCCCAAACCAGGAATAGCGTCTTGATGCAATAAACTTATAAGCACCGTCCCTTATAAACCTGGGCAGCACAATAAATCCGTACAACAAATTCCATGGAAACCTGAGCCTTCGGGCAATACGCAAGGCTGCGTCCGACAGAAGCCAGACTTTGTTGTTCTCGAGAAGTATAATTGAGTCGGGGAAATCTTTACCAGCAGCTAAAAACTTTTTAAGGTCTGATGCTCCGTTACTTTGGAGAGGCATAAAAGAAAAAACAGCCCTCTTGTCTCTCTTTTTAACAAACCTCACACTCCAGCTACAGAGTATGCAATAACCATCAAAGAATATCAGTGGCTGGTTTTCGTATTCCATAGCTGGAGGGTCAGGTCGGATGTCTTATTTCAGGAGGTTGGCAGAGACAAAATTCCAGTCTACCAGGTTCCAGAATGCGGCGATATAGTCAGCGCGTTTGTTCTGATACTTCAGGTAATAGGCATGTTCCCATACGTCGATACACATAAGCGGGCTGCCCTTTTCTTTGGAAATGTTCATCAGGGGATTGTCCTGATTGGGTGTTGAAACGATTTTCAATGCGCCGTCCTGTTTGATGAGCCATGCCCATCCGGAGCCAAACACGGAAGTTGCAGCTTTGGAAAAGGTCTCTTTGAAAGCAGAAAAGCTCCCAAAGCTTTTTTCAATTTCTTTCAGCAGCTCGCCTGTGGGTTCACCACCGCCTTTAGGACTCAGGGTAAGCCAGAAGAAGTTATGGTTGTAGTATCCTCCCCCGTTGTTTCTAACTCCGGCGGAATACTTGTCGATTTCCGTAAAGATCTGCTCAACAGTTTTCCCATCTATTCCCTCGTCCTTTGCCAGCTGGTTGAAGTTCTTGGTGTATGCCGCGTGGTGCTTGCCGTAGTGGATCTCCATGGTTTGGGCATCAATGTGAGGCTCAAGTGCGTTGAAGGCATAAGGCAGTGGAGGCTGGGGGAATGGGATCGGTTCGTATGAGTTTGGGGTTTGATGAGATGAGGGGCGATTGCTTTCCGCGAAGATGGAAGGGGCTATTACGGCTCCGGCGCCCATCAAAACGCTTGACTTTAAAAATTGACGTTTGTTCATGGTTTTGGATTTTCAGTTAAACAGAAATTTTTGAGTTTTGTTCATTCGGTAGCCATATCCCTGCTGCAAACTTTATGTCCCTGCCCGCTTTGCGATTTAATTTAATGAAGCACGAAGAACTAACAATCCGCTGTTTTTCAAGGCCAAAAAAAAAATGAAAATTTGTAAACATGATCCAATGTCTTGTAAAAGAAAGAGAATTAGGAATTTGAAAAATAATACTACTTTTGCAGCAAAATTAAATCAATGTTAAAGGAAAAGATTATCAGTGGGATACAGCAGATTGGCATAGGGGTGTCGAATGTGCGTGAAGCGTGGAATTGGTACCGTGAGCATTTTGGTATGGACATCAGGATTTTCGAGGATGCTGCAATCGCTGAGCTTATGTTGCCGTATACCGGTGGGGAGCCAAGGAAGCGGCATGCGGCTCTGGCGATGAATCTTCAGGGCGGAGGCGGTTTCGAGATCTGGCAATATGTTGGAAGGACGCCGGATGCTCCGGTAAGCGAGATACTTGCAGGCGACCTGGGCATTTACGTCACCAAGATCAAAACCCGGAATGTGAAGGCAGCCCATGCCTCCTTCCAAAAAAAGAATCTGAACATCAGCGAGTTGTCGGCCGGACCTGACGGTAAGGAGCATTTTTTCGTTAAGGACCCCTACAATAATCTTTTCCAGATTGTTGAGGGCCATTCCTGGTTCAGGATCGACCGCAAAAAATCAACAGGAGCGGCTTTTGGTGCGATAATCGGAGTATCCGACATTGAAAAGGCAAGGAAAGTATATTCCGACATTCTCGGTTACGACACGGTTCTATATGATAAGGAAGGCGTTTTTGACGATCTCGGTTATCTTCCCGGAGGCGACAAGACTTTCCGCAGGATGTTGCTGATGCACAGCAAGCCCAGGCTTGGTTCATTCTCGAGAATACTGGGACCCAGCGTGATGGAGCTGATCCAGGTGACCGACCGCCAGCCCGAGCAGATCTTCAAAAACCGATTCTGGGGCGATCTGGGTTTTATCCATTTGTGTTATGACATCAAAGGCATGGAAGCGCTGAGGATAGAATGCAAAAGCAAGGGATTCCCTTTTACAGTTGACAGCACAAGCACATTGAAAACCTCCACCTTCGACATGGGCGAGGCAGCCGGACATTTCGCTTACATTGAAGATCCCGATGGCACGCTCATCGAGTTTGTGGAAACCGATAAAATCCCCATCATGAAAAAGTTTGGGTGGTACCTCGATCTTCGAAAAAGGGATCCAAGCAAGCCGCTTCCCAACTGGATTCTCAAAGCGCTGAAGTACAGCAAGGTCAAGGAAGAGTATTTGTTGGAGAAATAAGGAAAAAGCAAGGTGTTCAGCCTTGCCTCAAAACTAAACCCGTTTGGCTTTCCGCGCAATGACATAGGCCAGTTGCGGGAAGAAGCGTTTTATAAATACCAGGAGGACCTCTTTTCCCCCGGTATAAACATCCTGTTTGTTTTTTCGGATGCCGTTTACAATATCCCGGGCGCATTTATCTACCGGCATTCCGTATTTCTGTCCATGGTCCATTATATTCTGCGCCTGTCCGTCGGGGCCCAGGGCTCCCATCGAGATGTTGGTCTGTATTCGTCCCGGGCACACCATTGTGGTTCGTATTCCCTTATCGTAGTATTCGGCCAGAAGCGACTCGTAAAAACCGTACATCGCGTGTTTGGATGCGGCATAGGCTGAGCGGAGGGGGAATCCGAATTTTCCGGTGACGCTGCTCACGGCAACAATATGTCCGCGTCCTTTGGCAATCATCGAGGGCAAGACCGTTTTGGTGAGGATCACGCCCGAAAAGTAGTTGATCTCCATGATCTTCCTGTCGGTAGCTACGCTGGTCTCCATAACCAGCGAGCGTTGTGATATTCCCCCGTTGTTGATCAGGATATCGATTCTTCCGAAAACCCTCAGTGCCTCGTTGGCCTTTTCCTCGAGGGAGCCGGGATCGTTGAGATCCAGGGGCAAAATAAATACGTTCTCGGGTTTTAAGCCCAGTGAGGACTTCACACGCTCAAGCTCTACCCTGCGCCTGCTTGACAGGATAAGTCGCGTATTCCACTTCGAAAAAACTTTTGCGAGTTCTTCACCAATGCCGGAGGAGGCTCCTGTGATCCAAATAACTTTTCCCTCGTAAAACTTATGATTTTTCATGCCAGCCTCTTCCTTCTTTAGGTTTTATTGATTCCATGAATTGTTCGGTTATTCCGTTCATAACGGTAATGATTTCCTGGTACAAACTCAGGAGATTTGCAATTCCAATTCCCCCTTTGCCTGACAAAATCCTGTAGCGGATTGCCGCAACCAGCTTTTTGAAGGCAAAAACATAGTGCAGGGCGAGATAGCCCGATGCCAGCATTCCGGTCATTACAGCCCATGAAATCCATGCAGGGCCTGTAAAAGCGCCTACAAGTATCCCAACCGCGGCATAATAAACGGGAAAGAACAGCAGAGCAACTCCAAACTTAAAGGAGCTGACAAACTGCGGGTCTTTAACGTTTTTTGTTGCTTTAAGCGGGATGAGGTAGGGTATTATATTGGATATAAATCCCAACAGAAAAATCGGGGCAGTAATTCCAAGTAAAAAAGACTGAAGAAGCATTCGGGGTAAGGAATAGCCTTTTTTTTCAACAACCCAGTTCCGCAGGTTCAGATCGCTAAGGCCTTTCATGTAGGCAGCGACTTTCTCCGATAGCTTGCTTATCTTTTCCGGTTCGGCGATTAAGACCTCATCGAGAAGGCTAATCATTTGCTTATCGGCCTGAAAACGCTTATAAAGACTGTCGCCCGTAATTCCGATACGGTTGCGCATCCGGCTGTTGTAGATGGTGCGCAAGTCCTGGAACATGTCGTAATGCTCGGTGTTTTCAATATGGACAATGACTTTCTTGAGTTCCTCAACAAGGCGTTCCTTAAGGCTATTCATGGCTTTAGCCGGGT
>CAMAZH010000097.1 GCA_945863035.1 Chitinophaga pinensis
TTCAAGGTTGCTGCTTTTTTTATTAGTACCTGATGGGATGAGAACCCGGGTTCGAACCGAGGAATGAAATGACGAGCTCACGACCGAAGGGAGTAAATCCCCAAAGTTCACTTAAGCGTTCTCCATTGCTTCATTCAAACTTGGTATGATAATCCCCATTTAAAAGGCACCACGAAACCTTGCAAAATCAGTCCTGTACCTGAAAATCATCCCGGACCCTATAAAATATACTCCGGACCCCTTAAAATATTAACTGGACCCATAATAATTACCTTTAGACCCGTAATAATTGTCACCAGACCCATTAAAAATAGCGTCAGACCCCCGGTCCGGCGTGTTTATTAAGGGGTCTTGCATGAAAATATCAGGGATTTATACTAATATTCCTGCATCCGGCTTTGAATTAGCTTGTCTTTGCCACTTATAATTATCAATGAGGATCAATTTATCCTCAAAATCATTGTTTATTATACCATCCGTCCAGCTAAATCGGCTTCTGGTCCAACAAGCAAGATTTAAATTCCAGGATCCGGAAGGTATAATCTGAGTTGGAGCAAACCAAAAGAATTTACCAAAGGGTAAGTTATCATAAATAAACCCGGGACAATAGATATTCCCTCGTTCATCGCGGTAGCCAGTATCGTTCGAATACCTTGCTTAATGAGCTAAATAGAAGTATTTTAATTAGTTATGCTTTGACAGATTAGAAAAGTCAGCCTGTTTTTACCCTAAATCCCTAATGGGAACAGGATGATTTTTCTGCCCGCTCCCTTTAGTGTGGGTTAAACGGGCAGAAAAATCTTCGAAATAATCAATCTTTTAAAGTGGAATTAAGCAATTTTCAGCTATTTTTGGACACTCAGTTACCAACTCAATTTACTACCACACGATGAGAAAATCCCACCTTATTAACCTCTTTGCCTTTGGTATGTTTTTTTTCTGCGGATCACTGTTTTCGCAAGTTCCCGAGGGAGGTGCAATTTTAAACGCCACTTCCGGAACAACCTACATCAAGTCCGGCAAAGTAACGATAACCCAGGTCGATGTTACCGATCAGCCTTTTACAAAGGCACTGCGGTTGGTAACAGCCAACGACGTTGCGAATCCATGGGATGCCCAGGTACTGTTTCCTCCAACTGCCGGAATAACAACAAACGATGTGATTCTGGTAGCTTTTTATGCACGCACGGTTTCATCCATTCAGGAAACGGGTGAAGGATTTCTTACGGTGGTTATCGAAAACAGCAGCTCGTATGCTAAGGAAATCTATCTGAAGTTGAGTATCGGAAGCGAATGGAAACAATATTACGCCACTGTTAAAAGCACAGCAACATGGACCGCTGCACAGACCCGATATTCGATATTTGCAGGCTTTACATCACAAACGGTTGAGATTGCTGATGTAAGATACCTGAACTATTACAATTCCCTCACCCTGGAGGATCTGCCCCTCACGGAAATTACCTATAGCGGTCGCGATCCGGAGGCTGCATGGAGAGCTCCGGCTGCCGGGCGTATCGATCAGATACGGAAGGGCCTGGTTGATGTGGTTGTGTATGATGAACTGGGACATGTGGTTTCCGATGCCAAGGTTTCTATTGAAATGATCAAACACCAGTTTGGGTTTGGGACCGCAATACCGGCTTCTGTGTTTTTGTCTAACACCGTTTTCCGCAACAAAGTCTATGAGCTCTTCAATGAGGTTGTGTTTGAAAATGATTTGAAATGGCCGCAGTTTAATCCCAATTCGACCCTTAACCTTCGAAAATCGCTCGATTCGCTCGAAAAGCACAACATACCCGTCCGTGGGCACAATGTCATCTGGCCTGCATGGAGATGGTGCCCGTCATCCCTGCAATCGCTCAGCACCAATCCGGTTGCCCTCCGGAACGAAATCGACAAGCACATCGATCAGGTAACGCAATTTACAAGCGGGAGACTTAACGACTGGGATGTTATCAATGAGCCCTATTCGGAAAAGGATATCATGGCAATCCTTGGCAACGACGTAATGGCTGATTGGCTGAAGCGCACCCGGCAGAACGACCGCGATGTAAAACTTTATATCAACGATTATGGTATTTTAAGTTCCGGGGGATTGGATACCAAGAAGCAGGATTCTTACTATAATCTTATCAATTTTCTCGACGAAAGGGGGGCCGGGGTTAATGGAATCGGCATGCAGGGTCACTTTTCAAGCGATCTGACCCCAATCACAAGATTGTATTCAATTCTCGACCGTTTTGGCGAGCTCGGGAAGGATATCAAAATTACCGAGCACGACATTGAAACCACCCAACGTGCAGTTCAGGCCGATTATACCCGCGATTTCATGACTATTGCTTTTAGTCATGCCTCCGTGAAGTCAATTCTGGTTTGGGGATTCTGGGAAGGAAGTCACTGGAAGCCGGATGCTGCTTTTTATAATTTGGATTGGAGTGTCAGACCGCATGGGGAAGTATGGAAAGAAATGATTTATAATCAGTGGTGGACCAAAATGACCGACAGCATCACCGATTCGCACGGAAAAACCTCTTTCGAGGGATTCCTGGGAACTTACAAATATACCATTGTGTCTGGCGATAAGGAACGCAGTGGCACCTTCACAATCGCGAACCCGAAACAAAGCGGAATAGCCAATACAATCGTGCTTTCGTTTGACGATGCTGTTCCCGACAATTTTGGAATCACTGCAAACAAACCAACGATGCTATGCGAAGGGGAGAGCCTGACCTTAACTGCCTCATCAATAACCGATGCTGCATATCAGTGGTTTAAGGGGGAGGAGCAACTGGCTGAAGCAAGCAATGAAATAGTGGTCACTCTGGCCGGAAAATACTCGGTTACGGCAAGTAAAGGCCCTCTCGAACTACATTCCGACTCGGTTGAAGTAATTGTAAACGCAATACCGGAGGCTACTGTTACTGTCGGGGGAGATCTTGCTTTTTGTCCCGGGGGAAAAGTTACACTCAGCACCAACCTCTCTAACGATGCGACCTACAACTGGATGAAAGGATCCGTCAAAATTCAGGGCACGGTGAGCTCGATTGAAGTATCCGAGAGTGGCTCCTATACGCTTGTTGCCAACTCGAAAGGCTGCAAAGCCACTTCCGAGCCGGTAACCGTGGAAGTGTATTCAGCAAACAGTCCGGACTGCACAATTGGTATCGATGCATTGGACCGTTCATTCCGGGTATATCCCAATCCCTTTAACGGCTCTTTTTTTATAGATGCCCAAGGGGATAATCACCACAACGCCTCTGCTGAACTTTTTGATGTGTTGGGTTGCAGCGTTGTTAAAAAGAATCTGGATGGAGCACAGGGAAGCACCCTGATCAGCGTTGACGCACCGGGTGTATACACCTTGAGAATCCAGAATAATAAGGGTATTCAGACCTTCAGGCTTATTGGAAATCAGGCTAAATGATTGCCAGGCGTCTGATTGGTGTTAAGTACTGAATGCTAGTTGATTGATGCGGATACCAGGGACTGCGAAGAGCTATAATTTGCAGGTGTCCCATATACAATCGCTGATGCAGGCACAAATGCACTTGATTTATTGATTCTGGCACAGAAAAAAAATGAAAAAAAATCTAGCCCTCGGGGTTTCCGTAATTTTTACTTCGATTCTCGCATACGCTCAGGATAAGCCCGCCAAGGTAAAATCCCCCGAGAGGGATAAAAATATAAAACCCAGAAACGTCATTTTCATTCTTACCGACGATCACAGGTACGACTTCATGGGATTTACCGGTAAAGTACCATGGCTCGAAACGCCCAATATGGATCGCATGGCAAAGGAGGGAGCATGGTTCCAAAATGCTTTTGTAACAACATCCCTTTGTTCTCCCAGCCGCGCATCCATTCTCACGGGCATGTATTCGCATACCCATACCATTGTCGACAATCAGGCTCCCGACCCCGGAAATCTGACGTATTTTCCTCAATACTTGCAGGGGGCAGGGTATCAGACCGCTTTTTTCGGAAAATGGCATATGGGCGACGATTCCGATTCGCCGCGTCCGGGCTTCTCCCATTGGGAAAGCTTTCGCGGACAGGGTGAATATTACAACCCCAGCCTGAATATCAACGGGAAGCGGGTAAGTTATACAGATTCAACCTACATCACCGATTTGCTAACCGAGCACACCCTGCAATGGCTTGAGGGACGTGACAAGACAAAGCCGTTTTTTGTTTACCTCTCCCACAAAGCTGTCCATGCCGGGTTTGAGCCTGCACAGCGGCACAAGGGCAAATACAGGAGCGAGAAATACAAGCTTCCCGCTACCTTTGAACAGACAAAAACCGGGGCGTACCGCGATCTGAAATGGCCTGAGTGGGTTGCTAACCAGAGAATAAGCTGGCACGGTGTGGATTATATGTATAATTCAAACAGCGACCTTAATACTATGGTGCAAGACGATTGAACTAATTTCCTTTCAAATCTGTTTATTGCAAATAGCAGCATCCATTTATCACTTTAAAACCTTCGCTTATGAAAACCTTTACTTATTTTCTTCCTCTTTTGGCAATACCTGTCATGATGATCTTTATGGCAAATAAAAGCGGCTCCCAGGGTGCTTTCAGCGGTTCGCCCGGCGATAACGGGATAACCTGTACTTTCTGCCACGCCGGCACGAGCATTAACGCAAGTGGTTGGATTACCACCAATATTCCCTCCAACGGTTACAATCCCGGAGCGGTGTACGAAATTACCCTTACTGCCAGTGACGCAGCTGCTGCCAGATTTGGTTTCGAGCTAACGGCTGAGGATGCCCTGAATAAAAAGATCGCGGGCTTTAACCTTACCAATGCAACCGAAACCAAATTATCAAATTCCAGCAAGGCAGTTACCCATACTTCAGCAGGAACTGATCCTTCAGGAAACGGAAAAACCTGGAGTTTCGAATGGACCGCTCCGGCTGCAGATGCTGGTCCAATTACGTTCTATGCCGCAGTGAATGCAGCCAACGGAAACAGTTCCACAAGCGGGGATATTATTTACACCACAAGTACCTCAGTTTCTCCTGCAGCAACAGGAATCAGGGAACTTTCCGGTTCTTTTGGATTTTACCCGAATCCTTCAACCGGTTTGGTTAATTTCGAGATGAATGCTTCCAATGCAGATGCTGAATTGGTAATACTCAACAGCAAAGGGCAAGAGGTAATGATTTCGCGCATCAGCAAAGGTTCAAGCCAGATCGACCTTTCCCATCTTCCAAAAGGGATGTATTTTGTTAAATTTACCGGGAAAGGAAGCTCTGAATTGCAAAAATTGATCTTGCAGTAAAAGAATTTTTCAAAAGAAATACTTGGATTTAAAACAAATGGGTGACATTTCTGTCACCCATTTGTTGTTTTTAGATCGGCATACGCCCGTAAGGACTATGCAATTCCTACAACTTATAAAACTCTCTCCATTTTCTGCGGGGACTGGCTCCAACCAAAAGCTCATTGGCAAGAGGGTTGTTGGTAATCTGCTTGGTACTGCGGTCGAAGATTAATTTGGTATTCAACTGCTGAGCAAGTACCCCCAAACAGAAAACCTGGCTCAATGGGCCAGCGATTTCGAAGGGGGAGCGCGTCTTTTCCAATCCTTTGCAGGCTAACAGGAAATTGGCAAAATGGTTTGAAGGACTGGCAGGAACCTCCGGAAGCCTTGACTGCATTTCCAAAGCCTTTTCTGCAGGGATTATGGATAAGGTGCTACCATGCGATGCGCCTTTGAAAGTCAGATCTTTACTATAAATAATCTTTCCCGGGTTTAGTTTAGCTGGAATTATTTTCCCTGTAGAGGGAGGTGGAATGGAAGGATCGAGTTCAACGTTTCCATAACCTTCGGGCACAGGTGGCAAATTGTCGGTTCCATCGTACCATGTTATATCGCATGCCGGCATGTCGCCTCTTTCAGGAAATTTGAAAAGCAGTGTGGATGAATACGGGAAAAAGAACTTATTATGGCCGTTTTCCTTTAACAAGTTTATTTCGGTTGGCAGGCCCAGATTGAGAAATTCATGTGCAGTGTCGAGAATGTGCGCTCCCCAGTCACCCAGGGCACCCATCCCGAAATCGTACCAGCAGCGCCATTGTCCGTTGATATAATCTTTGTTGTAATCGTGATGCTTCTCGGTTCCCAACCAGGTATCCCAATCCAAAGTGGAAGGAATAGGCTCGGCAGGGGGCATGCTCTTTATTTTCGAGTCGAACTTGTGCCAGCGGCGTTCATTGTTCATGTGAGCCGTAATGGCGGTAACATCTTTGATGATGCCAGCATCCTTCCATGCTTTGAACTGGAAATAATTGGCATCGGAATGGCCCTGATTTCCCATTTGTGTTACAACCCCGTATTTCCGGGCTCCGCGCATCATTAGTTCCACCTCGTTGAAGGTGTGTGCCATGGGTTTTTCCACATAAACATGCTTGCCAAGCGACATTGCCAGCATGGTTGCGGGAAAGTGACTGAAATCGGGGGTTCCAATACTGACGGCATCTATCTGGCTGTCAATTTTGTCGAACATCTTTCGGAAATCCTGAAAACGGGGAGCATTGGGGAATTCATTCATAATAGCAAGCGTATGAGGAGCTCCCATATCGGTATCGCAAAGGGCTACAATATTGCATAGGCCGGTTTTATATAATTCCCTGATAATCTCAGCGCCCCTGTTCCCAATCCCGATACAGGCAAGATTTACTTTTTCGTTGGGGCCAAGTCTTCGCGGATTCGGATTTCTGGCTGAAAGTTCTGTTAAATACACAGAAGAAAAAGCTGTTGTGGCAGTAATAGCAGTAAGCTGACGGAGAAAATCGCGTCGTGAAGAGTTGGAGTTGTTGCCCATTGAATTCTGATTTTATATTGGTTATAACCGAAAAACAAGTATACAAAAAAAATCTTTGTTGTCGGGAAGCAATGTATAATTTCCGGGGAAATCATGAATTTTTTTAAAAAAAAGAGGCTGACCCGCAAACGAGTCAGCCTACTTAATTTATTATCTGTTAAGCTGTTATTTGAAGATATACCGTAAAGTAATCTGTCCCTGCCATCTTGAACTGAGAATTCCTGAATCGTCAACCGCCCAGGTTTCTGCTTTGGGTTTTTGGAACGAGTAGTTCGGAGTTGATCCGTCAGCCTGAAAGCCTTCAAATTTAACCAAAGGATAGTTGTTGTAATACGCTCCTGAGGAATAGTAGATGCGGCCCCAATCCTTATTGATCATGTTTCCAATATTGAAAATGTCCAATGCAAGCTGCAATGTGTTGCGGCTGCCTCCAACGTTAACAAAGAAATCCTGAGCAATACGGAAATCGAAAATATTCATGAAGGGAACACGTGAGTGGTTTCTTTCCACGTACTCTCCGCGACGACTTTTAAGGTATTCATCAGCATTGATGAACGCATCGAGATCGGTCCACTGTTGTGCTGCAGTCAGAACGTTGCCGTTGACGGTTTTTTCAATCAGGTTAATATCTGCCTGATTTTCCGGAACATAGAATAACTCAAGACTCTGATTGTCTTCGCCAAGGTACTCTTGCACTTTGTCTGGTCTTGTGAAACCATCAGCATATCCGTAGGAGAAACGTGCACCAGACTGTCCTGTGTAGAATAAGGAGATAGTAGTAGCAGCATGTTTAAGATACTCCTTTTTGTAGGAAACGAATCCAACAATACGTGAGCCCATATCGAAATCGGAATAGGCAAAGTCGAGATCATTCTTACCGCGAACGTTGGCAACCCTCCACTGCGAGGAGTTCTGCGATGAAACACCGTCGTTCATGGATTTGGCCTCACCGAAATTATAAGCGATGCTTCCGGCTAAGCCGTTGCTGAAGCTTTTCTGCAGCTGCGTGGTAAAGTTGTAAGAATATCCTTTATTGGTATTTGTTCCCAGTATAATGTCGGTATATCCCCGTTTAGAGCCTGTATTTGGATCATTTCCAAGTGCAATTTTTGACCATTTGGTTCTGTCGTCGCCGGTTCCGGCAAGCGCACCTGCTTCTTGATATGCAAGGTTGTAATACAAAACGTTATTGATTGTTTTGGTATAGGTGAATTCAACCGTTCCAATCATACCCCAGGGGAGTTTTTTGTCAACCGCAAGACTTGTGCGGAACACTTTTGGAAATTTGAAGTCCTTTGCGAAAATATCTACCTGTCCTGAAGGCTGCGTTGGAGGAACGCTGGGCTGATTTTCCCAATCGGGGTTAAATACCAATTCCGGCGCACCTGCTGCGGTTACGCGCATACCACCGGTAATCATGGCATTGTTCTGGAAAGAGGCTCCCGGCCAAACATAAGGAATACGACTGGTAAATAAGCCTGCACCTCCGCGAATCTGGAAGGTCTGGTCACCTTTGATATCGTAATTAAAGCCAAGACGAGGGTTAATCATAACCACGGGATCGGGCATCTGTCCGGTTTTGGCTCCTTCGAGATCCCAGCCAGCGGCTTCAAGAATCGGAATTACATTGTCGTTGAAATCGTTGTTTACAGGGGGAGTGTCGAGGAACATGGGGATATCGAAACGCAAGCCTGCGGTAACTTTCAACTTATCGCTAACCTGGATCTCATCCTGAGCATAGAATCCGATCTGAAGGGCGTTAAATGCCGCTGCAGCTTTGGATCCATCACCTGTAATATCATCGATTGCTGAAAAAGTGCGGTCGAACTGGTAAGCAGGCTGATCGGTGAGAAAGTCATTGATTGTGTTGAACTGATAGGAACCGTAGTTCTGACGGATAAAAAGGTTGTACATCTTATAGAACTCGTTGTGCGTTCCAAAGGTAATAGTGTGCTTGCCTTTGTAAATTTCAAAGTTATCGGTGAGGGTAATGATATCCTGGTTTAGCTGGTTTCCGGTTGAAAACTCTTCCGAACCAAAATAAATGTTGGATGCACCATCTTTGATCCTTACATATGGGAAATTACTGCCCATCGGGTCGCGGTCGTCGCGAACGAAGGTGAAGCCTAAAATAAGGCTGTTGCTCATTGCATTGCTGATATTACTCTTTAATTCAACTGCTGAACTATTGGTTGTTGAAGGAAAGTAAATCCCTGAATTAGCAAAACGTATGGCAGTTATACTCGAGTTGGATGGGCTGGATTGTATGGCGTTGGTATACTGATGACGAACCATAAGCTTGTGAACGTCGCTGATGTTCCAATCCAAACGGGCAAAGAGTTTTGTTCCGTCGAGGGTTCTTGAAACATCGGTGTACCCGCCTGCATCGTATCCATATCCGCTCAGTTTGGTGGATAGCTGGGATAATTCTGCTGCTGTAACAGCGCCATTATAGGTGGTGAAATCAAAAGGCTGCGGAGTTTCGTCTTTTTGAATTTCCGCGTTAACGAAAAAGAATAGTTTGTTTTTAATAATAGGTCCGCCCAAGCGAAAACCATAGGTATCACTGGAGAAGGGATTAAGTTTTTTACGGTCAGCTTCGGAGTCATCCGTTGGAGTCATTCCGGCAATTGCCTCATTACGGGTAATGTAATAAGCCGAACCCTGGAAATTGTTATTACCGCGACGGGTAACTGCGTTTATGCCTGCGCCTGCGAATCCGCCAAGCTTAATGTCATAAGGGGCAATCTGTATCGAAATCTGATCGATGATATCCATGGAAAAAGGGGAAATACCGGTTTGGCCACCGTTGGTTCCCTGGTCGGTAAGACCAAAAACATCATTGTTAACAGCTCCATCGATATAAATCGCGTTGTAGCGGTTGTTGGTACCGGCAATTTCGACGCCCCCGCCCTGAGTAACTCTGGCCTGAGGGGTCAAACGGGTATAGTCGGAGAAATTACGGCCTACCGAAGGCATGTTTTCAATGGCCTGAGCGCTAACGTTTGTCTCAGAACCTGTGCGGTTGCCATCGAAAATATTGTTGCGAACGCCAACAATTTCCACCTCATCAAGACTGGCAGCCTTCTCGCTTAATTTTGTGTTCAATTTGAATGCCTGGCCGAGATTAAGGTATACATCACTACTGATGTAGTTCTCATAGCCAATAAAAGAAATAGTGATTTGGTAGGGACCGCCAACGTTCATGTTGGGAATCCTGAAGTTACCCTCAGCGTCGCTACTTGTGCCATACTGGGATCCTGAAGGTGTATGAATTGCAACAACGGTTGCGCCCGGAAGGGCTGCGCCACTGGCATCAACAACCCGGCCGTTAAGCATCGAAGTTGTAACACCCTGGCTGAAAGCTGTGAGGGAAAAGATTCCCAGCACAATACTCAGAAGCAGGTTTTTAAATAATTTCATAGAGGTTTAGGTTTTTAAATGTTAAATATAAGTAAGGGAACAAAATTCAGGTTTTAACGTGTATTCAGTAATAAGCCAAAATTAAGATTTTGTAAACTCTGCAAAAACGCTTCGGATTTCGATCTTAAATTTATGTTATGTAAACAAAACGACAACTGTTGTAAAAGGCTAAACCTGCATAACTTATTAGAATTTTTTCAACATACCCGGGAGTATGTTAACACTCAGAAATTCAAAGTTTTAATCTGAATATTTTTACTTTTCCAACAATTTCTAACTCGTGCGGAAAGGATAAAACAGTACAATTGAAGACTTCATGCGGGGGAAAAAATCAGACAGATCAGAATCGAATCACTTTTTCAACTTTGTTTTTGTGGAGCCAGTTGTTAATAATCTGTCGGATATCGCGATTATCGGCAGCGGGCTTGATACACTCCTTCATATCGTTGATTCCGAGATAGGACTCGGTAATGTCGAGGTAGCCAAAGCCTTTATAAATGCCGTTTTCGATGCAGATAACAGCTCGCTCCGTAGCTGAGCGACCGGTATCTATGATTAGGAGGTTTTCATTATCGTACCCAAGCCCGGCGATCAGCTTTTCAACCCTGTCGTTATAGGTTTTCACAGGCTCTTTTTGAACACAGGCTCCGTTGCATTGCCGGATATCGTAATGGAAGCAGGCTCCCTCGGTATCATACAATCCGCACAATTTCTGACAAAGCCAGTGTTTTTGAACCATTGAGGTCAAATAATCAAGTGCTTCCGATTTGTTCTCAAAACAGGTTAAGGGTGTTTTGTTTTCTTCTCCGATTTTCCGGATTCTTAACTCAATATAGCCATGCTCATCTTTAGATGGGTAAAGGCCAAGAGGGTATGAAGAAGTCCTTTGTTTCCTGTTATAGAAGGGCAAATGGGTTTTTATCTCATGTGATTCTTTAAGTAAAGCAACAAGCTCGCTTCCGGTGAGCTCATAGGAGATGTCGGCAATTTTTTCGCACATTTCCATGGCCCTGCGGCTGTTGCGGTTGCCCAGGTGATCGAGTATTCTCTTGTGAAGATTCTTGCTCTTTCCGATGTATATAAGATTTCCCTCGGAATCATGAAAATAATAAACACCGGCTTCCTCGGGAATCTTGTTAATGTCATCCGGCTTGAGAAACTCGTTCAGATTTCGCAATCGGCCTGTGGGCTCGCTCATCAATGGCAATTCCTGCTGTATATCTGCCGACTTCTGTAAAAGCAACTCAAAAAGTTTCACCGTTGCAAAAGCATCCCCGGCGGCTCGGTGCCGCCCGTTAATGCTGATGCCAAGCTGATCGCAGATTTTGCCGAGCGAATAGGAGGGGTATCCGGGGATTATTTTCCGGCTGAGTTTAACGGTGCAAAGAGTTTTCCGGTTAAAATCGTAGCCAAGCTGCTTGAATTCACTTTGGATAAACCCGTAATCGAATTTGACGTTATGGCCCACCACGATTTTCCCATCCGTTAATTCCACGATCTTTTTGGCAACCTCGTAAAACTTTGGCGCATTTTCAACCATTTCGTTGTTGATACCGGTAAGATTGGTAATGAAGTAGGGGATGTTTACCTCTGGATTGATTAGCGTTGAAAACTCGTCAATTACCTTGGTTCCATCGTGGATGAAAACGGCAATCTCTGTAATCTTGCAATTTTTGGGACTCCCGCCCGTGGTTTCTATATCGAGGATGGCGTACATTCAGCATTGTGTTTTCAGTTTTCTTCGCTGGCCTCGCTGTATTTGAGGTAATCTTTGTACTTCTCATACACCTTTTCAAAAATCACCATGTTTTTATAGAAAAACTCCATAACGGTTGGCCAATCTTCCTTTTGGTATATGCTAACATTTGATGTTTCAAGGTAAGCGCGGGAAATTGATTTCCCGGTGGGAAGGGTGAAATCGAGTTCCCAAATCAGGGGCTTGCCCAGAGCCTTCTCCAGGATGGTCTTAAGTCGCTCCAGTTTTCCGAACACGTCAATTCTTTTGTCCAGATTGCGGGTTTCCACATCAATACCCACAGTAGCCCGGGTCTCGGTGAAATCGAACTTAAGCTTCAACTGCTTGATGCCCGTGTTGTTCATGATCCATTTGGCAGGTTTGCGAAGCCTCTTCTTCTTTCTGGCCGAGTAATCCTCGAATTCAGACCAGAACTGAAGTCTGAGGGTTTTAATTTCTTCTTTCGTCAGCATTTGAAAGTTTTGTTTAAAAAATATGGTCTTTTTTAATATTAAAGATCCGTTTTCCGTCGGATTTGTTTCTTTTCCGATGTAATCCGCTTGCTATCCAGCCTTCTTTCGCGTGAGGCTTTTGTTGGCAGGGTAGGTTTGCGTTTTTTAGGGGGAGTAAGGGCTTTAGCCAGCATGATATAAAACTTCCCTATGGCTTTTTCGCGGTTTCTTAGCTGCGAGCGTTCCGATTGCGAAACGATTATAAGCTCACCCTCCTTGTTGATTTTGTTAATTAGTTTTTTGAGCAACAGCTCTTTTTCGGGAAGGCTAAGCGATTCCGAGGTCAGGATATTAAATCGCAATTCAACCCGGGTATTGACTTTATTCACGTTCTGTCCGCCAGGCCCGCTGCTCCGCGAATAGGAAAACACAATTTCCTTGTCAAAATCCCTTATTTGCAGGTCTTCAGTTGTCATGAATCTTTAATCGTGTAAGTCATGCGATTTTACTTCAATAGATTAGAAAAATCCCCGAAAGTACCAATCTGTTAAAGTAGCATTAAGCAGCTTCAAATTTATTCATTCCTTTCCGGTAAAAAAAATGGAAACACACCATCTCCCTTCCCATGAGAAAAAATTTCCCGCAGAAAAGGAGATCGGGTCTATTTCCCGGATTTTTTAAGGGGTTTAACCACAATCTCCGCTTTGCAAGCAGGGCATTCATAAATTTCGCATCCCACGCAGGCAAAACAATTGCCGCATGATTTGGCATATCGTGCAATAAACTCCATGGAGCAATATGGGCAGCTTATCTTTTCGTTCATTTGCTTTCCTTGCTGATTATGCCTCAGCATAAATTGAGATTGGCAAAATTATGGATTATTAAGAAACTTTTGTATTTTCGCAGCTCTTCGTTTACTATTGTTTTCAAAACCTCAAATTTACTGCACGGTTTTTGTTGTAAGTAAAACCTTTAGTTCTCAAGAATCACATTTCAATAATACAATTAATTTTTATCCGATGAACACTTTGAAACTTTTACTTGGCCTGTCTTTATTGACTTTAGTATTATCGAATTGCAAAAAAGAAGACGACCCGGATACCGAACCTGTTGCCGCAAAACCCGGTTTGGTACTAAATGAGCTTATGGCCGTCAACACAAATACAGTATCCGATCAGAACGGTGAGTTTGATGATTGGATCGAACTTTACAACAATACGGATTCCACGATTAATTTATTGGGGTATTATCTAACCGACAGCAAGTCAGAGCTTAGCAAGTGGGCATTTCCCGATGTTCAGATCGCTTCCAAATCGTATCTCTGCGTTTGGGCCGATGGTGACGTGCTTCAATCGGGATTACACACAAACTACAAACTCTCATCGCTGGGGGAGACAATTCTACTGTTAACCCCTGAATTAAACGTAATTGATCAGGTTAAATATATCGAGCAAGCCATTGTGATCGGCGAAACATTTGTTGAGAAGTCATTTGCAAGGATGCCTAATGGCACCGGTGCTTTCTCCTGGCAGCTACCTTCATTTAATGGCGAAAACATTTCAAACCCTTGATTAGAAAAAACATGAAAAGAAAAATAGCCATTCAGGCTCTGTTAATCCTTGCCCTATTATTAGGGAGTTCGGTTTTGTTCGGCCAGTCGTCCAGTGCTTCCAGCAGCATAAAGGCTAGAATCGTACATGAAGAGAAGACCGAAAAAGGAAAGAAAAGCGTTTATATTGATTCGGAAGAAAAGTTTGATTCCAGAGGCAACGTCATCGAGGAGATCGAATATAAGGACGGGAAAATCGACAAGCACATGCTGTACGAATACGACTCGAACAACAACAAAATAAAGGAAACCGAACTTAACGATTCCGGAAAGCCTAAGAAAATAGGGGAGTACAAGTATGAAAACGGCTTGCGCAAAGAAAAGTACATTTATGACGGCAATAAAATGTTGATTTCAAAGAAGACGTATACTTATAAGTACTAGGTGGTATGCGTTCCTGAAATTCAGTAAAGTAGTTCATTGAATTTCCTGACCTGAAACATTCATCGTTCACTGCGAAGGCTTTTACAATATACTCTTTAAGCCTTTGGGTTGCCCGAATCATTTTTATTCTGTTGAATTATTTCCAAAATTGTTCGGTTTTCCAATCGACCGGAAAACCCATTTCTTTTTCCTGCGCCAACGGGCAATTTTTCATTAATTCGACCAAATCGGTTTTGAAACCATTTGCCGGAATGATTGAGTT
>CAMAZH010000098.1 GCA_945863035.1 Chitinophaga pinensis
CTGGAGAAAATTATCAGCTCAACAATAAATCCGGTTAAAAGTGCTGAAAGAGACTCTCAAAAAAAAGATCTTGCTGTAATCAAAAAAAAGGTTTACGCTCTGCAGTCAATAAGCCACTCGTACGAGAAAGTTCCTGGCATTACCGGGAAGTGTTCCGAGATTGTATCGCTTAACGACCATCTGATGATTTCTACTTACAACGGTTTGTATAGTCTTCGAAACAATCAGGTAAAGACTGTTTTACAAAATACCTATGTAGGCTTTCTGGATCCGGGCCCGGGCGACACCCTTCTTTTTGCAGGAAGCGGAAAATCGCTTTTCGTACTCCGGCTTAAAGAAAACAACTGGGAAATCATTCGCGAATTCGACGCTTTGGATTATCCGGTTTATTCGGCCTGCATGACCTCACCAACCGAACTCTGGCTTGGAAGCGACAATTCGGCTCACAAACTCACTGTCGATTCATATTTCTACATTGACCAGGATGAAACCATTACTATACCTGCAAAATTCTCCGATAAGGTCGTTCTTGAAATAATTGATCAACAGCTTTACTTCTTCCTTTCGTCAGGTATTTTCAAAATGGTAAATAACGAAATCCAGGCTGTGAAAACATTCGACAAGCTCGTTGCCCTGCCCGAATACCATTTCTCCAACAATAACACGGTTTGGTTACGGTCGGCAGGGTACTGGGATTATATATCCGATTCAAGCAGCGGGGAAAACCTCCCTGAAGAATACCTGAATATTTTCCAAAGCATTCAGGATATTTATTTGGGTAAAGAAGGCGAATTGTATGTAATTGCAAACAACCAGGAAATCTTCAAAATCCTCAATGATCCCAAAAAGACGGATACCGATGGATTTTCTTTTTTCTTTGCAGGACTGAAAGACTCTGACGATCATATTTTTTCGCTCATTAAACCCAAAATCTCCCACAAAAACAGTTCGCTCCGCATTGATTTCTCTGCACCCTATTATCTTGCACCGGGAAAGACGGAGTTTTCATACCGCATTCAGGGTCTTATAAATGATTGGACTCCCTGGTCGACCGTTTCTGCCATTGAATATCCATTGCTTCCGCCGGGGGAATACTCCATACAGGCCAAAGCCCGGAACATTTTCGGAAAGGAAAGCGGGATGGGAAATCTTGATATTGTTATTAAGCCGCCATTTCACAAAACCCTTGTTTTTTATTTCCTGACATTAAGCCTTATAATAAGCTTTTTTGTTCTGGTTTTAAAGTTCAGGGAGCAGAACCTCAAAAAGGCCAAACAGGTTCTCGAACAAAAAGTGAGTGAGCGCACCCTTGAAATTGAGAAGCAGAAAAATGAGATCTCAGAGCAAAAAAAAGAGATTACCGACAGTATATTATATGCCAAAAGAATTCAAACCGCTGTATTACCCTCAACGAGTATACTGAATTCGGTGCTTTCAGAACATTTCGTGCTCTTTTTGCCAAAGGATATTGTTAGCGGGGATTTCTACTGGTCGACCGTTAAAGGTGACAAAATCGTTATTCTGGCAGCCGATTGCACGGGTCACGGAGTTCCGGGAGCGTTTATGAGCATGCTTGGCATTTCGTTCCTGAACGAGATTGTAAATGCTCACAATCTTGATGATGCCAGTACAGTTCTCGACGAATTGAGGGACCACGTCAAATCGACCCTCAACCGATCCGATAATGCCAATCTTTCGAGAGACGGGATGGATATTGCCCTCTGCATCATCGACCGGAAAAAGATGAAACTGCAGTTTGCAGGCGCTTACAATCCCTTGTATATGTTGCGGAAAGGAGAAATTACCGAGTTTAAAGGCGACAAGATGCCGATAGGCCTGTACGAACTCGACAAAGAGTTCACAAACAATTCCATAAACATTAAGAAAGACGACTGTTTTTATATTTTCTCCGATGGGTTTATCGATCAGTTCGGGGGCATTCATGAAAAGAAATACCTCACCCGTCGATTCAAGGAACTGCTTGTGCAGATCAACCCTCAGCCTATGATTCGGCAAAAGGAAATGCTTAACATCGCTTTCCTCGACTGGAAAGGATGCCTTCAACAGGTAGATGATGTTCTGATCATCGGAATTCGTATCTGATAAGCGGATAATTCCTGTTTGCCATTTCCCTTTAATATCTTAAATTTGCGCTTGGAATTTGTTGCTTTTCAGAATGTTTAATTAGTATCTACTTTTACAGATTGTCACTTACTTTGATTTTTCTGTCCGTTTGCCCCTTACCAAAGGGAGAGCGTAGAAAAGTCAAACTATCAAAGTAGAATTAGTATCTGGAAGGGAAAGTCTATGCTTTGCCTTCTTTTGTTTTTATCCACTTTGATATTTATCAAGGGGGGATTTTCCGGGTCCATACCGGTTTACTTTTTTAATACGCAGGATGAATCGAAAAGAATTATTATATAGTCAATTGGAGAAGAGGGTTTTGGTTCTGGATGGTGCGATGGGCACGATGATTCAGGTCTACAAACTCAGCGAGAAAGATTTCAGAGGGGAGCGGTTTGCCGATTTTGAGCACGACCTTCAGGGCAACAATGAGCTTCTTTCGATCACCAGGCCCGACATTATTAAAAATATCCACCGAGAGTTTTTGCTTGCCGGAGCGGATATCATCAGTACCAACACCTTCAACGCCAATCGCGTTTCGCAGGCCGACTATCATCTTGAGCCAATCGTTTACGAATTAAATTTCGAGTCGGCCCGATTTGCCAGAGAGATTGCCGATGAAATCAGCCTTCAGAATCCTGACAAACCTCGGTTTGTTGCAGGATCCCTGGGACCTACCAACAAAACTGCTTCCCTCTCCCCCGATGTAAACAACCCGGGGTACAGAGCTGTGGACTTCGATTTTCTTTCGGAGACCTACTATGAGCAGTCCAAAGCACTGGTTGCCGGCGGGGTGGACATCCTCCTTGTTGAGACCATCTTCGACACCCTGAATGCAAAGGCTGCCATTTTCGGCATCGAGATGCTTTTTAAAGAACTTGGATATAAAATCCCCCTGATGGTTTCAGGCACCATTACCGATGCCAGCGGCCGTACTTTATCCGGACAGACCCTTGAGGCGTTCATAAATTCCGTTTCCCATGTCGAACTGCTTTCTCTGGGTCTGAACTGCTCGCTGGGAGCCCAGGAAATGAGGCCGCACATGGCTGAACTTTCAAAGAAAGTGCCTGTTTACGTGAGCGCTCACCCTAATGCCGGTTTGCCAAACCAGTTTGGGGAGTACGACCAATCCCCCGAAATAATGGGATTGCATATACATGATTATATCGAATCAGGTTTTGTTAACATCATTGGCGGATGCTGCGGAACCACCCCCGCCCATATACGCGAATTCGCAAAATATGCCGAAAAAGCCTCAAGGCGCATTCCTCCCCCGAAAGAACATAAACTAAGGCTCAGCGGATTGGAGCCTCTCACGGTATACCAGGGCAGCAACTTCATAAACATTGGAGAACGGACAAATGTAAGCGGGTCCAAGAAATTTGCACGCCTCATCCGCGAGAAGAAATACGAAGAGGCCTTGTCGATTGCCCTTGAGCAGGTTCAGGGCGGCGCCCAGGTGCTGGATGTCTGCATGGACGATGCCATGCTCGATGCAGTGCATGAGATGCACACTTTCCTCAACCTGCTTATGGCTGAGCCCGACATCGCCAAACTCCCCATAATGGTCGACTCGTCGAAATGGCAGGTGCTCGAAACAGGCCTGAAATGCATACAAGGCAAGGCCATTGTGAACTCGATAAGCCTAAAGGAAGGCGAAGATGTTTTTAGGCAGCAGGCCGGCAAAATCAAGAATTACGGCGCAGCTGCGGTAATCATGGCTTTCGATGAAACGGGTCAGGCCGACAGTTATGAGCGCCGGACTTCCGTTTGCGAAAGGGCATACAATATTCTCACCCGGGAACTGGATTTCCCTCCCGAAGATATCATTTTCGATCCCAACGTGCTTCCAATTGCCACGGGTATCGAAGAGCATAACAACTACGCTGTCGACTTTATCCGCACCATCGGCTGGATAAAGCAAAATCTCCCGTACGCCAAGGTTAGCGGAGGTATCAGCAATCTTTCGTTTTCGTTCAGGGGAAACGATACCGTGAGGGAAGCCATCCACTCCGTTTTCCTGTATCATGCTATCAAAGCCGGAATGGACATGGCCATTGTAAATCCCGGCATGCTCCAGGTTTACGACGAGATCCCAAAAGATTTGTTGGAACTTGTTGAAGACGTTGTTCTGAACCGTAAATCCGATGCGACTGAAAAACTTTTGACCTATGCCGAAGAAGTAAAAAGTGGCAAGCCTGACGAAAAAACTATTGATGCATGGAGAACCGAAAGCGTTGAGGAACGCCTAAAGCACTCGCTCGTGAAAGGGATTACCGAATTTATCGATGCAGATGTACTTGAAGCCCGTGAGAAATACGATTTCGCCCTCAAAGTTATCGAGGGCCCGCTTATGGATGGCATGAATGTGGTTGGGGATCTTTTCGGGTCGGGGAAGATGTTCCTGCCTCAGGTGGTAAAAAGTGCCCGGGTTATGAAAAAAGCTGTAGCCACACTACTGCCCTTCATCGAGGCTGAGAAACTGTTGTCGGGCGAGTCGAGCAGTGCCGGAAAAATCCTTTTGGCCACCGTAAAAGGCGATGTACACGATATCGGTAAAAACATCGTGGGGGTGGTATTAAGCTGCAACAATTACGAGATTGTGGATATGGGCGTTATGGTGCCTACCGACAAGATCCTTCAGAAAGCAAAAGAAATAAACGCCGACATTATTGGGCTAAGTGGCCTCATAACCCCATCCCTTGAAGAAATGGTCAATGTTTCCAAAGAGATGGAGCGGCAGAAGTTCACCGTTCCTCTTCTTATCGGGGGAGCAACAACATCGAAAATCCACACTGCGGTTAAAATCGAGCAGAATTACAGTGCTGCAGTAGTTCATGTAAAAGATGCATCGCGCTCCGTTGCGGTTGCCGGCAGTCTCATGAACAAAGAGCTTAAGGCAGGTTTCGAAGCTCAGATCCGCAAAGAATATGACGAGTTGAGAAAGACCTATGCAAGTTCCTCTTCCCAGGTGCAGTATATGAGTCTGGCTGATGCCCGGCAAAACGCATTCAAAATCGACTGGGCGAAATCCCGCTTGGTAAAACCTTCCTTCACTGGACGCAAGGTTTTCGACGATTACGACATGAAGGAAATCAGGGAATACATCTCATGGGTTTTCTTTTTCGTGGTATGGCAGCTGCGGGGCAAATACCCGGATATCCTTACCGACCCGGACATGGGCGAGGAAGCTCAAAAGTTGTTTAATGATGCCAACGCCATGCTCGACAAGATCGTTGAGGAGAAATGGCTACAAGCAAAAGCGGTGGTGGGTTTCTGGCCTGCAAACGCAGTGGGCGACGACATCGAGGTCTACGAGGACGAATCGCGAGCCAAGGTGATTGCCCGTTTCGTCAACCTGCGCAACCAAACGAAAAAAGGCGATGACACACCCAGTTATTGCCTTTCCGATTTCATTGCCCCCAAAGAAAGCGGAATCACCGATTACATCGGGGCTTTTGCCGTAACTGCCGGAATTGGTATTGAAAGCAAGATCGAAGCATTCATAAAAGACCACGACGATTATAACAGCATTATGCTCAAGGCGCTGGCCGACCGTTTGGCCGAAGCTTTCACCGAGCTCATACACCTCAGGGTGCGCAAGGAGTTCTGGGCTTACGCTCCTGATGAGAATCTGAGTCTGGATGAAATGCTGCTGGAAAAATACAAAGGCATACGTCCGGCTCACGGTTACCCGGCATGTCCGGATCATTCCGAGAAAGAACAGCTCTTCAAACTCCTTGATGCCGGTAAGAGTACAGGCATCGAACTTACCGAAAGTTTCAGTATGTACCCGGCAGCATCGGTAAGCGGTCTGATATTTGCAAATACGGAATCGAAGTATTTCTTTGTGGGTAAGATCGGAAAGGACCAGGTGGAGGACTATGCCCATCGGAAGGGCATTGAGGTATCGCTTGCAGAAAGCTGGCTGGCTTCGAATTTGAATTACTAGGGTAAAAAACTATAACAATCACTTGAAATCATAATATTTTTTATAATGAAAGTAGCAGATCAATTAAAAAGCACAAAAGAAACCCTTTTTTCATTCGAACTTCTCCCCCCGCTTAAAGGAAGGAAGCTCGATGACATCTATAACGCTATTGATCCTTTGATCGAATTCAAGCCGCTGAATGTGAATATTACCTACCACCAGCAGGAATCCATTTACCGCCCTGCGGGAAACGGACTTATGGAAAGGACTATCGTACGGAAACGCCCGGGCACGGTAGCTATCAGCGCGGCTATAAAATACAAGTATAATCTTACAGTAGTACCTCATATGATATGCGGTGGTTTTTCGAAAGAAGAGACCGAAGATGTGCTTATCGACCTTCACTTTCTGGGAATGAAGAACCTGCTGGTTTTGCGCGGAGACGCACAGAAAGGATACAGGGACTTTATCCCGGAGAAAAACGGTCACGAGCATACACTCGGACTTGTAACCCAGATTATGAATCTGAATAAGGGAATCTACCTCGATGCTTCGGTAGAAAATGCCCACCCTACAGATTTTTCAATTGGGGTGGCCGGATACCCCGAAAAACATTTCGAAGCACCGAATATGGATGAGGATATCAAATACCTCAAGGAAAAGGTTGATGCAGGAGCTGAATACATTGTTACCCAGCTGTTTTACAATACCTCGAAGTTTTTCGACTTTGTTAAGCTATGCCGTAAATCGGGTATCACGGTCCCTATCATTCCGGGGATCAAACCCATCACTACTATAAAGGACGTTGAAGTGCTTCCCCGGGTGTTTCATATTGAGATCCCCAACGACCTGGTAAAAGAAGTGCAGAAATGCAAAACGAATGCCGAGGCAAAACAAGTTGGTGTGGAATGGGCAATTCAGCAATCCCTCGAATTAAAAAAAGCAGGAGTACCTGCTTTGCATTATTACACGATTGGCATTTCCGACAACATCAGACAAATCGCGTCAAAGGTTTTTTAGAGGGGAAATGCCCTAATCATTGGCACTACTTACCATTGGATAATGTAAAAAAGAGGCTGTCTCCAACTACGACAGCCTCTTTTCAATTCCGGCTAAACCAGCTTCCAGCCTGAGCGGTAGTCGTAATGCAACATTTGTGTTGCAGCACCGTCTTCATCATCTACAAAGGTTTCGGTTTCAGGATTCCATTTAAGGGTTCTCTTCAGTTCGCATGCAATGTTTCCAAGGGTGCAAACCGTGCAGCTGCTGTGACCTATTTCTACGGGAACGAGAGGATCTTTTCGTGAACGGACCGACTCTATGAAATTGATCTGGTGAGGGATTTTGGTTTCATAAGGGCCTTCCACCTCTTCGGATTTTGGCGCATAAAACTTGGGATCGGATGCATTGAAAGAACCGCGGCTGACTTCAATCCAGCCATTCTCCCCATGAAATTTCACGCCCTTGGTCTTGCCTTCGTCAAAAGGTTCAGAAGTCATTACAACTCCATTTGCATATTTGAACGACATATATTCGGTTCCGTCGCCGATAGGTGAAATCTCAACGGGACCGTTCCGGTCCATTCCAAGACCCCATTGTGCAACATCAAACATATGGGCGCCCCAGTCGGTTGTAAATCCACCTCCCATTTCCTTGTACCAGCGCCATGCGCCCCAGATTTCCTCATCTTGCTCAGGGTCAAGGGAAATAGGGGGATTCAATTCGTGGTTGAAATGTATCGGGCCGGGGAGTGGTCCCAACCAAAGATCCCAGTTCAAATCGGCAGGAAGTGTCTCTTGCGGAAGGTTATAGGGTATCGGGGGAGCGCCAACATAGGCATTTACGAGTGTTATCTTTCCAAGAGCTCCGGTTTGAACCAGGTTTACAGCATGCTGAAAATTCGGATCGGAACGTTGCTGACTTCCAACCGCCAGTATTCGTCCGGTTTCGCGAACCGCTTTTCGTAACTCCTGTCCCTCTTTAATTGTGAAGGTTAATGGTTTTTCGAGATATACATCTTTTCCTGCTTTGCAAGCAGCAATTGCAATCATTGCATGTGCATGATCGGGCACGGCAATCACCACGGCATCGATATCCTTGTTGGCTAAAAGATCCTCGTAATTCTCATACATCTCAACGTCAACTTCCTTGCCTTCTTTAGAATAGAATGCTTTCACCCTTTTCTCAAAACGGGTACGCTTGATGCCATAAACATCGCTACCGGCAACGATTCTTACTCCGGGAATCTGCAAAAATCCATTCATCAGATATATTGCCTGACGACCGATACCAATAAAACCAATCCTGATATCGCCTGAAGCCTTTTCCGCTTTGCATCCATAGGCACCGGGAACAACCATGAGCGCAGCAAGACCTGCTGCTGAAGTGCCAAGAAACTGCCTTCTTGACCAAACCATTTTCTGATCTTTCATTTTCAAATCTTCGTTAAATATTGAATTATTAATGGTTAGTACAGTACAAAAAAGTTTATAACTTAAAATGAGAATCTTTTATTGCCTAATAGAAAAAATAGAATCTCTATTTTTTGGGAATCGAAGCCAGCGTTTCCGTCAGAAACTCATAGAATTTCCCAACTGTGGCAATATTTACCTTTTCATCCGGGGAATGAGGAAAGCGGATGGTTGGTCCAAAAGAAATGAGTTCCATTTTAGGATAGGCCGCACCGATAATGCCGCACTCGAGTCCGGCGTGAATTACCTTCACCTCAGGTGTCTTGCCGTATTTCTTAAGGTAAACATCTTTCATGGTTTTCAAAATCACTGAATTGACATTTGGCTTCCATCCCGGGTAAGTTCCATCATGCAAAACCTCCATTCCCCCGAGTTCCATAACAGATTGGGTCATGTGTCCTAGACTGATTTTTGCCGAATCCACAGAGCTGCGAAGCAGGCATGTAATTTTCGCCTCGCCTTTTTCGGCTTTTACAATAGCCATATTGGTTGATGTTTCAACAATGCCTGAAATCTCAGTACTCATGCGCATTACTGCGTTAGGTACGCCATATACGATTTTAATTAACCGCGACTGTGCTCCTGCTTCCATAATCCCAGAGGGCATTGCGGCAGACTCGGCAAGTATGGCAAGTCCAGGGTCGGGTGTTGCAAATTCATTACTGAAGACAGCTTTGCAGTCATTTATAAGGTTTAAGAAATCCGTCTTGTGTTTTTCAGGGATTACAACCGTGGCAAAAGCCTCACGGGGAATGGCGTTTCGCAGACTTCCTCCGTCTAATGAAGCGATGCGCATGCCAAGATCCTGAGCAGCCCAAAGTATCCGGTTCATAATCTTGTTGGCGTTTCCTCTTCCCAGATTGATATCCAAGCCGGAGTGTCCGCCCTTGAGTCCCGTCACTGAAATTTTAAAGGCTGCCATTCCTGCCGGCACCGTTTCTTCTTTGTACTTGAGTGTACCGGTTGTATTCATCCCTCCGGCGCAGCCAATGTACAATTCGCCTTCGTCTTCCGAATCGAGGTTCAGAAGAATGTCTCCTTTCAAAAGATTCGGCTTAAGTTCAAAGGCTCCTGTCATACCGGTTTCCTCGTCGATGGTAAGGAGAACCTCCAGAGGACCATGTTTCAACGATTTATCCTGAAGAACAGCCAGTGCAGCAGCAACGCCAATTCCGTTGTCGGCTCCGAGGGTGGTACCGTTGGCCCTAACCCATTCGCCATCAACAACTGTTTCGATGGGATCCTTTTCGAAATCGTGCTTTTTGTCCGAATTTTTCTGGGGTACCATATCCAGATGTCCCTGCAAAACAACTCCCATAAGGTTTTCCATTCCGGGGGAAGCGGGTTTGCGGATAATAACATTCCCAATTGCGTCGACAATAGTTTCTAGTCCTAGTTTTTCACCAAAAGCCTTTGCCCAAGCAGCAGCTTTATCTTCTTTTTTGGAAGGTCGGGGGATTTGAGTGAGTTCGTGGAAGTTGCTCCAGAGGGATTCGGGTTTCAGAGATTTAATGTTGCTCATGGGATATATTGTTATGAATATTTATGGACTTTGATTTCGTTCTTATCATCACAAATTTAGTAATTCCATCCGACAAATCTCATAATTGCAGTGTCAACTTATTAAGTTGGGGATGAAAGTAAGATTCGATAAATTAAATAGTTCACACATTACTTGTGCAATATCCTTAACATTTTATATAATCCATGTGCAATATGCTTTGCTTAGAAGTCCACTTTCTGTCAAATAACGCATACAGATCGATGCAGGACGTAAACGTCATGACAAAAATCACTAACCGCACATTCAAATAAACATTTATTAGATTATTTGTGCATTTTGTTGTGCATTTTGTATCTCTGTAAAAATAGTTTAACAAAGCAATGAGGACACTTTATCAGAAATTTGAAACGCTTTTACAAAATACGACAACGGACTTTAAGCGTTATTTATACGAAAAAATCTCGTGGGATAGTCGGATGATTGGGATTATCGGTGCTCGTGGTGTAGGTAAAACAACGATGATTTTGCGTTGAATTATTAAAAAACTTTTATACCAGAAAACTTTCCATTTCCCCCAACCTTCCTGCAAAGTAGAGCGGCAAAGAAACCAGGTTATAGCTGAGCAGCTCTTTATCCGGTAAATTTACTGATGCCTGCAATTCCTTCCCTATTGATGGAATATCGAGATTTAACCTGATGCCGGTTTTCTTGTTTTTTTCAGCTAAAAATACGTGTAGAGACCTTAGTGTCCCTCTCTTTCCTGCCTTTATTTCAACCGGAAAAACACTGTTCCCTATTTGGAACAGACAGTCAATTTCGGCATTTGAGTTTTTAGCTTCGCGAACCCAATAGTTAAGATTCTGCTCAAGGTAAGGTTTGCTGCCGGCAATTAACTCCTGAAACACAAACTGCTCAGCGAGAGTTCCCTCAAATGCAGTTATCAGCTTATCTAAATCCTGTAGTTTTATTCCTGCCAAATGATTTAACATACCTATATCAAGGAAAACGGGTTTAAAAACATCCTTTTCCTGTAATTGGGTAATAGGAACGGTTACAGACCGGGTATGCCTGACCAAATGAATTATCCTTGTCATCTCCAGTTTAATAAAAGCATCTTTCAGAAGACCGGAGTGCACGCCCGAGGTGATATTTGAGTATTTCACCTTTTTACCAATGTTGTTTGCTACATAATGCAATACATCTTTCAGGTGCTCCTGTTGCTTTCGGGTACCGTATTTGGCAAAATCAAACTGAATGGATTGAATAAGCCCGGAATGGATCCTTTCGATTCCGGATAAATCCTTTTCGTTAAGGTAGTATTGAACTGCTTCGGGCATACCACCAATAAAAGAGTATAAGCGGAGTAATTCCAGGATGCGGTTATGAATTGCAAGACTGAAAGTTTCGGTGGGAGCAAATTCATGGATGGCATTTACAAGCCCCTTTTCACCAAGTGCACCCAGAAACTCGTAAAAACTCATGGGATACATAAACGCAAAATCAACCCTGCCAACGGGCATTGGGTACTTCATTTCATTCAGGCTGATATCGAGGAGCGATCCGGCGGAAATAATATGTAATCCGGGCTTTTGTTCGTAGAAGTATCTCAAAGCTACAATGGCCTTAGGAGATACCTGGATCTCATCAATGAAAAGCAATGTGTCCCCTTCAACAATGGGTATCTGGTACAAGGCTGTAAGCTCATTGATGATTAGTTGAGGCTGGAGGCTTTCAAATATATTCTGCAGGTTTCTCTCCTGCTCCAGGTTTATTTTCAGAAAATGCTTAAAGTTTTCCTTAGCAAACTTTTCAATGGTGTAGGTCTTGCCAACCTGTCGTGCACCTCTTATAACCAGAGGCTTTCGGTATGAACTTACCTTCCACTCCGCAAGATACTTCTCAATTTCCCTGTACATGACTTTTTTTTAAAAAATAACAAATTGTATTGGATATTGGAAGTAAATATATAAAATACTATTGGTTTTTAGTAATAATATACCAGCAATACTATTGGAATTTGGAAGTTTCAGATTGCAGGCTTATGTATGAGTTGGCCGGATATTGTTTAGTGGGATAGCTTTTTAGTGGTTTAGACTGTATGCTGTAGGTATAAAGTGCGATGGTGAGTAAGATAAAAGATTACAGAAAGAAGATACAAGATGAACCAGCTTTCCTCCACCGCAGGTGGCTAATTCGTGAAGATTCGTGCAAATTCGTGGACAAAAGAAGAAGAAGAACCGACAAGGAACTAATACAAAAACCCAAACATCCAAACCGGTATTGCATTACCGAACCCAATTTCAATGTCGTCCTTTGCTAAATATGCATTTTCAATACCAGATATTTGTTTTCTTTTTTTATTTTTTCCTCCTACCTCAAAGGTGTATTTTCCATCCACCAGAAAATCAGCCTGGTCTGAGAAATGAACCGGGTAGATACTGCTGAGCTGGTTCAGAAAAAAAGTTTCCCTGAGATTGCCGGTTTGGGTGTTTTCATTGGCAAGCACATACATTAAGTTGGTGTTATTCAGGTACAACTTTTCAGGCTTGGTGAGCACACCTATACCCGCAGTATCCTTGTATAATTCCTGAATGAGCCCTACGCGGTGCAGTGTTTTCAGGGCTGTTACCAGACTGTTGCGTGACAAACCTGCATATCCGCTCAATTTTGAAATATTTGGGGTAAAGGGGGCGCTGCTGGCAATTGCTTTAAGGAGCTTTTTCAGCTTCAGGCTTGTCTCGTACCTGAGGTTTTCCACAGCCATGATGTCCACTTCGATTGTCAGGTTTATGATGTTGGCCAGCTTGTGATAATAAAATTCTTCACTTTCAAGGTAATAAGGATATGCCCCAACCCTTAGGTATTTTTGAAATAAAGGCAGAGGCTTTATTTTTTGCGTGATTTGGGTAGCCAGGTCTGCATGGTCTTTCAGTATTTGTTCCAATGAAAAAACCGGAAAATCGTAATTGGTTTCCAGGATCAAAAATTCCCGGAAAGATAATTCGTTCAGAAAATAGCTTATCATTCTTCTGCTCAGGTCCGACTCAGACCTGTAAAGTTCAAGAACCGATGATGTGGTTAAAATGATTCGTAAATCCGGAAGGTTGTCATATATCAACTTTATTTCTCTGGACCAGTTGGGGTATTTATGCACTTCGTCCAGCAGCAAATGCGTACCGCCATATTTCACAAATTGCTTCGCCAGCTCATACAAATTATTTTCATAAAAATAAATATGATCCAGACTGATGTACAGGGTGGATGTTTTTGGCAATTT
The DNA here is from genome assembly GCA_945863035.1 of Chitinophaga pinensis. Taxonomy (GTDB): domain Bacteria; phylum Bacteroidota; class Bacteroidia; order Bacteroidales; genus JACJXF01. Next base: position 13,308 of record CAMAZH010000098.1, read on the forward strand.
GTTCTTTGCCAGCTGCAATAAAAGGGTAGTTTTGCCCACACCCCTCGCCCCTTTTATAGCAATTAACCGGTTGGTCAGATCTATCTGATTGTACAAATATCGCTGAAAGAATAAATCGAGCTGCGCCAGTTTTGTCTGGTATTCGAATAGTAAATCCTCCATACTGCTTATTTAAAAAAGCAAATATATATAATATATGCTCAATACAAAAAGCAAAATAAGCTATTATATGATAATTATAAAAAGTAAATTACAGTTTACGCATTATTTTTCACATATAATTTCCGGCATAGCCCCCGTTTCAACAAACCCTCACTCTTGCCACAAATTTAGCTATCCCACCCGTTAAGTGCACATAATTCCACCACCATCCGCTCAGGTTCTTGAAAAGTATCCGGTTGCCTAGTATATAGGTTTTATAATGCTTCATAATTCCCAGATAGGAATTCATGCTGCTTTGAAAAGCGGCTCTCTCTTCTTTAGAGGGTTTGTGGTACTATTCTATTGTCTGGGATGTGATAAAAAACAAGATTCCTGAATTATACACACAGATTGTTTAAGTTATTGAAAAAGAGTAAGCTCATAACTTGGGTGATTAAAGATTGAGTATTTGCCTGAATGTAATATACCTCCAATCATACAACATCGACATAAATTTCTCAACCCTGCCCTCGGCCTCATCAAAAGAAACAGCCTTTTCATCAAGTTGTTGTTGAACCAAAGTGGTTATTTCAGCAACAGTTTTATCCCCCGAAATATTTTCCCAGGTAGCAGAGCCCGGTTCATCCAGCTTAATTTTATAAAAAAGCAGCCGGGTGCCGGGAAAAAGATTATGCATCCACGCGCTGGTGAACTTCGGAACCAGAATCACAACCTTCCCGTCGACCACATCATGCCCGTGAACCCGAATCGGGATCAGGTCGGAGGCGCTGGTGGATTTGAGGATTTTACGTCGTTGGAAATAGTTCATGGGGAAGTGTGAGTGTGAGTGTGAGTGTGAGTGTAAAGTGCCTAAAGTTTGGAGTGCCTAGAGTGCCTAGAGTTT
>CAMAZH010000099.1 GCA_945863035.1 Chitinophaga pinensis
AGCCAATCCCGATGGTTATCGGGACCACACCCCGATTATATTTTCAAACAAAGAACTCGAACACACGACCCTCCCGACACTCATGTCGGGATGCGCTAGCCAATCCCGATGGTTATCGGGACCACACCCCGATTATATTTTCAAACAAAGAACTCGAACACACGACCCTCCCGACATTCCTGTCGGGATGCGCTAGCCAATCCCGATGGTTATCGGGACCACACCCCGATTAATTGGACTGCGAAATTAGTAAATTTTATTATAAATGAAAATGTAATCCCGAAAAAATATGCAAAAGAAATCGACTGCTCATTTCAAAGCCGTGTAAACTGAAGAGGAAGATATTCTTTGTCAGGCAGAACCGACTCTGCTGCCCTTGGTGAGCGCAGCGATCTTCTCTTTTAACTCGCTCGCTTTTACAGGCTTGGTTACATAGCCGTCGAATGTGAGACTGAATTTCTCCTTTTCAACGTCCAATGCATAGGCCGTTTGCGCAATTATTGGCAGCTCGGGTCGAAACTCCTTGATGAGCTTTGCAGCGGCATGTCCATCCATTATGGGCATTTTAATATCCATTAAAACAATATCGATATCGATGTTGTTGTGGCACAAATCAACTGCTTCCTGACCGTTGCCGGCCATTATCAGATTGAATCCGCTATTTTCCAACAGTATGGAGAGATACATTAAGGATCCCTCGTCATCTTCTGCAATTAATACCTTTGTGCCCATAGTTCCTTTTTCTTTATTTCTAATTAATTCCAGATTTTCAATCGCTCTGTGTACTTCTGGTTTTACATTGCCAGGTATCGTAAAGTATAGATTCGTTCCCTTTCCCTCCTCGGACTTGATGCTGATCTTGCCTCCAAGCATCTCAACATAGGCCTTGGATATCGAAAGCCCTAGTCCGGCTCCCTCGTAACCGCTCGCTAAGCCGCTATCAACCTGCGCGAAGCGATCAAATACGGTTTCCTGTTTGTTCAGCGGGATGCCAATTCCTGTGTCTTTCACATAAAACTCGATCTGGTCTCCCTTGACTTCATATCCGAAATTCACGACTCCTCTGTGGGTGAATTTAATGGAATTCTTGATCAGGTTGGTAAGGATGGCGTATAATTTCTCCCGATCTGTGATTATGGCCGCTTTTTCATGCGTGAGAGGACATTTCATTGATAATTCGAGACCTTTTTGATTGGCTTCGGTCTCGAAGAAATTGAAAATGAAATCCAACTGTTCATTGATATTGGTTTTCGAATACGACAGCTCCATTTGTCCCGACTCAACCTTCGAAATATTTACCAGATCGTTGATGATGTTGAGCATGCGGGCGCCGCTCTTTTCGATTATCCCAATATATTTTTGCTGTTCTTCCCCTGTGAGCTTAGGCTCTTTCAGCAGGTCTGCAAAGCCCAGGATGCCGTTCATGGGGGTCCGAATCTCGTGGCTCACATTGGCCAGGAAAGCGGTTTTCAGCCGGTCGCTTTCTTCGGCCCGCTCTTTGGCCTCTTCAAGAATTGTGTTGCTTTCTCTAAGCGCGTCGGTTGTTGCGGTGAGTTCCTCGTTGAAAGCGGCGATTTCCTGCTCATGCAACTTTCGCTCCGTAATGTCGATTCCGATCCCCATCAGATATCGCTGATCAGTTGTTTCAAAACTTGCCCCGGTCATCAGAAATGGGATGTATTTCCCTTCTTTCGACATCAGTGGGGATTCAAGGATATTCTGTCCGGCCTCCATTACATAATCAACCGCTTCCTGCACGGCTGCCTTTGCCTCCGGAATATGCCAGTCCATCAGGTGGCGATCAGCTATTTCCCCGGGCGCATAGCCAAGCAGTGTCTCGTGATTCCGGTTCCATCGCACCAGTCGCAGTTGTGGGTAGGTGTAGAGATAGAAAATACCGGGAAGGCTTTCGATAATCTTTTCGTTAAACATCTGCTCATGCTTGAGAGCCTCTTCCACAAGCCTGCGGTCGGTTATATCCAGATTGGTTCCCCTGATCCCGAGAAAAACCTTGTTTTCGTCATAAACAGGTTGACACAAATGCTCAATATGCCTGACCTCACCCAATGTATTTAGTATCCTGAAGTAATGCTTTCCCTGGAATCGCTCATTGCCGGAATGGGTGTGGTGACGAATGTATCCTTCCCGGTCGTCGGGGTGAACAAGACTTAGAAACAAATCTTTATTTCCCTGAAGCTCGAATGGGCTGTAACCTGTGAATTTCTTACAGGATGGGGAATGATAAATAAAATTGCCGTCTGCTGACTCCCAGAATTCCCAGTTATAGGTATTGTCGGCAACAATCCTGAATTTCTCTTCCGATTTGCGGATAGTCTCCTCCGCATTCCTGCGTTTTGTTATGTCGTGGTAGTTCCCTAAGATTCCTTTAATATCAGGGTCGTGGATAAGATTGGTTCCGGTAAACCGAATCCACTTGAAAGTCCCGTCCTTGCACTTATACCTAACCTCTGTGCTTCCTGTCGCATTGGGCGCGCTCAAAAGCATCGCAAAGAATTCCCGGTTCTCCTCCAGATCGTCGGGATGTATAACATTCCAGGTGTTTTGTCCCACAAGTTCTTCGGGTTTCCATCCAAACAATTGTTCGATGTTCGGGCTCTTATAGGTGTTGATTTCCTCCTCGTTAATGATAACAATCACATCCCCAATGTTTGCCACCAATTTACTGTGCTTGACATTGCTGATCCGATCCGAACAATCAGACAAACGAAGCGCCTCGACTTCCTTTTTTAGTCGGGAAAGCTCCTCCTCTAATTCCTGATATGTGGGCTTCTTGTTTGTCATTCAAAGTTTATTGACTCAATAGTCCTTCATTGTAAAACAACTTGGGAATTGAGTGTTTAAGGATTCTGTAATCCCAATCAAATAGTAACCTCCGGTTAAATCCCAATATCTCCGGCCGGTTTGAATCTGCTAATTAGTCTTGCGCACATGAAAAAACCGATTATTCAAAAATAGTATTAAATGAAACCAATTCCATAAGGGTTACTACCCGATTAACATGTGTAAACACCTATGTTAACCAGGTAAAAATACTCGAATTGGGAAGGGCTTGATGTGAAAAACGATTTTTCGGCCCATGGTCTGGGTTACATCCAAAATGTACTAGTTGAACTGTTTTCGGTTCATAACAATTTGCCATCTGAAGTACAATCTCTTTTATAAATCCTTTACTTTGCAGGGAATTCTTTTAACTTCTATGTAATGGGCTTGGAAAGCATTGATTTGACAGCGTTTCTGTTAGGTCTAAACCTTATTGTTTTAATTCTTGGAACTTTGGCGATTATAGTTCTTCCAGGCAGAGGCAAGCCGGTTGCAGCTGTTGTTTCGGTACTTTCTGTTTCGGCTCTTTCCGGAATTCTTGCCATACTAAGCCTCCGGTACGGCGGACTTGAAGCTGTGTTTTCAATGGGTTCATTCATTGGCGATGTCCCCCTGCGAATTGATAGTCTTTCTGCCTGGTTCATTCTTATCATTGCCTTTGTAACCCTCACCGGTGTTGTTTATGGGATGGGTTATATGAAAGCCTACAAGCCGCTCTCCCCAATATCTTCGCTGCATTGGTTTTTCTTCCTCCTGTTTCAGTCGTCGATGCTTTGGGTTTGTATGGTGCAGAACGGAATCGCTTTTATCATTGTTTGGGAGATTATGTCGATATCGTCGCTTTTCCTCGTGGTTTTTGATCATACCAACCCGCGGGTGCTGAAATCCGGTATTAACTATATGGTGCAGATGCACCTTTCTGTTGTTTTCCTGAGCATTGCCTTTATCTGGGTTTATTTCAAGACCGGTTCATGGGATTTTAAAGGGATTGAGACCTATTTCACCCATTTCCCCAATATCGGACTGTTTGTTCTGTTTTTCATAGGTTTTGGCCTTAAAGCAGGTTTTATCGGCCTGCATACCTGGCTGCCCCATGCTCACCCGGCTGCTCCATCACATGTTTCGGGAGTAATGTCGGGAGTTATTGTGAAAATAGGAATTTATGGGATATTCCGAGTTATCACCTATCTGAAGGCCGATTATCTTTTGTTAGGTGAAATGATTATCGGACTATCCCTCGTTACCGGACTCTTTGGTATTATGAACGCTTCGGTACACCGCGATTTCAAGAAGATGCTGGCCTATTGCACCATCGAAAACATCGGTATCATCGGCATCGGCATCGGCTTAGGGCTTATCGGGATAGCACACAACCAAAGTATTCTCTACTTCCTCGGGTTTGGCGGTGCCCTGATGCATGTGCTCAACCATTCCCTTTTTAAATCGCTGCTTTTCTATTCGGCAGGCTCTGTGTACCAACAAACACATACCCGTGACATGAACAAACTGGGCGGCTTGCTCGGTTATATGCCCCACACGGGCGGGTTGTTTCTCTTTGGGGCTATCGCAATTGCCGGATTTCCGCCTCTTAACGGATTTATTTCCGAATTCCTAATTTACAGCGGACTCCTCCGCGCAATCCAATCCCCCGGAGTAGATCAGATAACACTCATGATCCTTGCATTTGCCGGGCTTAGCATCATTGGGGGGATATCGGTGCTTACCTTCACGAAAACCTTTTCGGCTCTGTTCCTCGGATCCCCGCGGATAAAACTTGAACACAAGCCCCGTGAGGTGTCAAAACTCATGCTGCTGCCTCAGTACCTTACGGTAATAGCCATGCTGGCAGTTGCGTTCATGCCTTTTTTGTTCCTGAAAATCCCGGTGCAAATACTTGCTGCAAACTTCCCGGGTGCTCCTTTGCTTCAAAATGCGGAGGTGCTGGCTTATGCCTCGCTTCTTCAACAGATAAGCCTCTTTTTTCTGGTATTCCTGCTGCTGATCGGATTCGTGGCAGGACTTCGTTATTTCCTTACCCGGAACTCCATTAGCGTGAGCAACACAACCTGGGGATGTGCCTATACAGCTCCCAACACCCGAATGCAATACACCGGGAAATCATTCTCCAAAAGTTTCTCCAAACTCTTTGGCTTCATTCTCCTCGAACGAAAGGAATATACCGAGCTGATGGCCTCCGAGCTTTTCCCACAACGAAGAAAATACTCTTCCCATTATTCCGATATTTTTGAGAAGAAACTCATTCAGCCTTTTTCCAGATCACTAAACCGTTTTACCAACCTGTTCACCTTCATCCAGAATGGAAGGATTCAGACGTATGTAGTCTATGGAATAGCTTTTATTTTAATCGTATTCTTTGGGACAATATTCAATCTATGGCATTGATCAACCTTTTCCTGGCCACTGCACTGTTCTCTGTGATCGCAATTCTTTTTGCCGACATCAGAGGAAAGGGGATTGTTGTGCTTGCCACGGTACTTGTTAATGCCACCATAAGCAGTTTCGTTGCGGTTCAGGTACTTCTGGGAAATAGTTTTGAATTTATGCTCTCGGGATCTATCCCCTTTGGAGAAGTAAGTATAAAAGTCGATGCGCTTTCTGCATGGTTTATCCTGACCTTCAATTTCACCATCATTACTTCGGCCCTTTACGGTCTGCAGTACATGAAACATTATCTGTCGCAGAAAAGCGAAATCGCCTTGCACTGCGTCTCCTTTGTTTTGGTCCATCTGGCGCTTACCGCAATCCTGGTGGTTCAGAATGCCATGGTCTTTCTGCTGTTCTGGGAACTTATGGCTCTCTCGGCTTTTATCCTCGTGGTTTTCGAGCATCATAAGCCCAAAACCATCAAGGCGGGAATAAATTACCTCATCCAGTCGCACATCTCCATTGTTTTTTTGATGCTTGGCTTTATTTACGTGGCGTTTAAAACAAACTCTTACAGTTTTGACGCAATCACCGCTTTTTCAGCCTCTCAGCCCGCCCTGGCCGGAACGTTGCTCTTTCTTTTTTTCTTCATTGGCTTTGCCATAAAAGCGGGCTTTGTACCTTTCCACACCTGGCTCCCCTATGCTCACCCCGTAGCACCTTCCCATGTGTCGGGACTTATGTCGGGAATCGTTATCAAATCGGGGATTTATGGAATACTGAGGATGGTCTTGCTTATCAAAGCCGATTTCACAACCATCGGATATATAATCCTTTTTGTTTCAATCATCTCGGGGGTTTACGGTGTGATGCTCGCGATAATACAACACAATCTCAAAAGGCTCCTGGCATACCACAGCATCGAAAACATCGGGATCATCGGCATTGGGATAGGAGTGGGGTGTATAGGCCTGGGAAATGGCAATTATGCGATGATCGCCTTAGGCTTCTCGGGCGCGCTGCTTCACACCCTCAACCATTCCCTGTTCAAGTCGGCTCTGTTTTATGCTGCGGGCAATGTTTATCTGGCTGCGCATACCATGAATGTTGAGCGACTGGGGGGCATAATTAAACTGATGCCCAAAACAGCAATACTCTTTCTGATTCCCGCCATCGCAATCTGCGGACTCCCTCCCCTTAACGGGTTTATTTCGGAATTCCTCATTTATGGAGGCATTTTCAACTGGCTCTCCAATGCCGGACTGGTTGGGATGATCATCGTAGGCTTCTCCTTGCTTTCACTCGTTTTTATAGGGGGATTGGCCGTGTTGTGCTTTACCAAGGCCTTTAGTGTTGTGTTTCTGGGTTCTCCCCGTAAATCGCTCCCTGAGAATATCCGGGAAACCGGCTTTTGGCAATTGTTCCCCATGTACCTTGCGGCATTTATGATACTCCTGATCGGCTTGTTTCCGACGCTTTTTATTGGCATCCTTCAGCAGCCCCTTTCTCTTTTTACCGGGGGATTTATCCCGGAAGGCGGAAGTATTGGCCTGAATGCCATCTCCTCACTCTCTGAAATAAGCTACCTTAGCCTTGGACTTATCCTGCTGGTTTTGGTGGTGCTGCTTTTCAGAAAACTCATAACCCGCAACGCGGCTCAAACCTACGGGCCCACCTGGGGTTGCGCTTATCCTTCCTCCGCTCCTGAACTGCAGTACACAGCCAACTCGTTTATCCGTACTTATACCAAGCTCGCAAAGCCTTTCCTGGATATTGGAAAACATGAAATCGACATCGACGAGGTCTTTCCCCTGAAAAAACAGTACGACACACAGCCTTACGATAAGATTGAACGTTACCTGATCGATGGTCCATTGAAACTAATCAGGGTCTTTATCGGTTGGTTCCTTTTTCTGCAGAACGGGAAGTTGCAGCGTTACATTTTATATGGGATTATTTTTATACTGTCGGTTATTTCTATCCCTTTCTTTTATGAGAAAATTTGGAGTTTTTTGAATGTTTTAAACCATTTGTGATATGATCGGATTCATTCTAATTGTTTTCGTCAGTTTGTTTTTTACGGGGATTATCATCCGCACGAAAAGCCTTGCCGCTGGCAGAAAAGGCCCGGGGATTTTTCAGCCCCTGAAAGACATATTCCGCTTGTTCCGCAAAGGAAGCGTTTATAGCCAAACAACGAGTTTTATCTTTCGACTCGCGCCCTTGGTTTATTTCTCTTCGGTGGTAATGGCCAGCTTGCTAATCCCCTTTGGCGTCTCACGGGCAGTGATCGGCTTTGAGGGTGACTTCATCTTTTTCGCGTATTTGCTGGGTCTTGGCAAGTTTTTCAATATCATTTCCGCCATGGATACGGGAAGCAGTTTCGAGGGAATGGGAGCCAGCCGCGAAGCCCTTTTCAGTATGTTTGCCGAACCCGCTTTTTTTATCCTCATGGGCTCTTTTGCCCTGCTCACGGGATTCACATCCTTTTACGACATCTTTAACGCAATCCACCTGAACTCATACACCGGCTATGCTCTGGGCGTAATGGCCGCTCTGGTGCTTGTGCTGCTGGCAATGATCGAAAACAGCCGCATGCCTGTCGATGACCCTAAAACCCACCTCGAACTGACCATGGTGCATGAGGTGATGATTCTCGATAACAGCGGTTTCGATCTGGGATTGATTCTTTACACCGGCTACCTGAAGTTTGCCCTATACGGCGCACTTATTGCCAATTTTTTTATCGGGGGATTGGCTCTGAACGCCGCTTTGCCGCTTTACTTGCTTATTCAGTTCTCTTTTGCCGTTGCGGTGGGACTCATCGAATCGTTTATGGCACGCTTCCGGATGAGTCATAACGCACAGTTTATCTTCGCCCTCTCCAGTGTCAGCTTTCTGATATTTTTCGGGGTGCTGCTGATTATGGGAAAACTCAACTAAACCTCAACCTCAACCATGATAAACCTCCTCCTCATCGTATTCATCATCAGTCTGCTGTACCTGTCGATCGCAAACAGGTTGGGAACATATATCAAGATACTTTCCTTTCAGGGTTTTATTCTCTTTGGGGTGACCTACCTTCAGCTTCAGGAGATCAATCCCTGGAATCTGGGAGTGATAATGCTTGAAACCATAGTTTTTAAAGCAATTGCCGTTCCGTATTTTCTGTCGTACCTCCTGAAACGTAACCACATCACCAAGGAGGCCGAGCCTTATCTGCCGAACTTCCTTTCCCTTGTGATCGTTACCTTTATTATTGTTATTACCATTTTGCTTGCAAACTCCATCAAAGACACCCATCTCGACAAGATCTTCTTTGTGGTTGCTCTGTCCACGCTGTTTGTTGGCTTGTATATCATTGCCACCCGACGAAAAATCATCACCCATGTCATGGGCTACCTTATAATTGAAAACGGAGTCTTTGTTTTGTCTCTGGCTGTTGGTAACGAGATGCCGATGCTCGTAAACCTTGGAATTATGCTTGATATTTTCGCCAGTGTGCTCATTCTTGGCGTCTTTCTGAATAAGATTGGCGATGTTTTCAAAGATGTGAGCGTTGATCAGCTTAACAAACTTAAAGATTATTAAAATATCCCGCAATGACATTATTTTACCTGATAGCGGCTTACCTCACCAGTGGTTTGATATTTGTAAACCGCAAACGAAGCCTGAATTACGCCCTGGTTATCTTTTTTGCCATCCTGCAGTGGAGCTTTACTGTTTACAGTTGCTATCACCACAAGTCGACCGAACTCTGGTATTTTACAGCTGACTCCCTGGGGCTTCTGTTGCTGATAACCCTAAGTATAATCTCTATTCCTGCCTTTTATCACTCCTACCTGTATATCAAACGGCATGATGAGACACCCCAGTCCAGGAGCATTTATTTTGCTTCGATGCTTACTCTCATTACCTCCATTACTGCTGCATATCTTGCAAATCACATAGCTGTTGTCTGGATTTTTGCAGAACTCACAACCCTGAGCGCTTCCGCACTTATTTATCACCACAGGAATAAGCTGGCACTGGAGGGTACCTGGAAATACGTTTTCATCTGCGCCATCAGTATAACCTTTGTGTTTATCGGAATTCTATTTCTCAGTCTCTCTCTCCAGCATGCAGGTTCCGACGACTTGTCGTTTACGAATCTTATGGCCAACAGCGAGAACCTTAACCCTTTTTGGCTGAGGCTTGCTTTTCTGTTCATCTTTACCGGGTTCACTGCTAAACTGGGTCTCGTCCCCATGTATACTGCCGGGATCGACGCAAAGGATACGGCACCGGCTCCCGCTGCAGCGCTGCTTTCGAGTGTGTTGATGAATATGGGTTTTGTTGCGATATTCCGGTTCTATGCCGTAATCTCCCATACCGGCCTGCACAGTTGGGCTAACTTTATCATACTGATTGCGGCAATGTTGTCCATTTTTGTGGCAACGGTATACATGACCAAAATGATGAACATCAAACGCATGTTCGCCTACTCAAGTATCGAGCACATGGGATTGGTTATGGTGGGTCTTGCTATGGGAGGAGTTGGATATTACGCTGCTATCCTGCACATCATCCTTCATTCCTTTGTGAAGTCCAGCATGTTTTTCCAGTTTACCCAGCTGTATCGGGTTTTCCAGAGCAAGAGCATTTACCATGTGGGGAATTATTTCAAATACAATCCCGCTGGAGCTATTGTGTTGCTGGTGGGTTTTATAAGTGCTACCGCCATGCCTCCTTCGGGATTGTTTGTAAGCGAATTTTTGATTTTCAGAGCAATGTTCGAAGCCAATTATATCGTTCTGCTGATTTTGGTGCTTCTTATGCTCACTATCATAATCTGGGCATTTGGAAAAAACATCTTCAAAATACTCTTCACACCCCCCGTAGGATTTAACGAATCCAAGGTCCCGGTAATCTCCCCCTGGGAGTCCTTATCCCAGTTTATCCTGCTGGGATTTGCGTTCTGGCTTGGGCTGAATCCCCCGAGAATATTTACCGAACTGATTAACGATGCAATAACAATTTTACCGCTCTGACATGAACTATCTATCCATAAAAAATCATCAGTCTGTTCCCGTCGATACGATTCCGGAGTCGGAATACCACAGTTTTTTAATCGGGAATATAAAATTGATGGAAGGCAATGTGGATCGGCATTGCGTTAATTATTTCGGGATGCGCGACGGAAAGGATATTCGTTTGTTCTGTTGCGTTGCCGACGATAGCGCCCATACGATTATGCTCACTTCCTGCAGGGTTGATGCAAAAAGTAATCTGGAATCCTTTTCTGCCCTGAACCTGAATTTCGAGAAGTTCGAGCGGGAAATTCACGAGAACTTCGGGATCAGCTATTCCAACCATCCCTGGCTCAAACCGGTGCGTTATTCCACTTCAAGAAGCGATGCCGGTTCCGGCATGATGACCTATCCCTTTTTCGGCATCGATAGCGAGGAATTGCATGAGGTAGGAGTGGGGCCTGTGCACGCCGGGGTGATCGAACCCGGACATTTCCGTTTCATCTGCAATGGTGAGCAGATTCTCCACCTTGAAATCCAGCTGGGATATCAGCACCGGGGCGTTGAGCAATTGTTCCTCGAAAAGAAAAAGCTCCTTCAGCGCGCCACGCTGGCGGAAAATATTGCCGGCGACAGTGTGATCGGACACACCACAGCCTTCTCTTACTTGTGGGAGAGCCTTGCTGGTCTTGAGGTTTCTGACGACGTGCTTTTTGCCCGCACCCTGGCTCAGGAGATTGAGCGCACAGCCATACACACCGGCGACCTTAGTGCCATTTGCACCGATATTGCCTACCAGCTGGGAAGTTCGGTCTTTGGCCGGTTACGAACCCCGGTGATCAACTATTTTCAGGAATGGTGTGGCAACCGCTTGTCGAAAAGCCTCATTCGCCCGGGACGAACTCCTTATCCCTACACGGAATATCTGGCAGGTCGTCTCATCGAGGTGTTTGATGCTTTTGAGCCCGATTTCGACGAGATGATCGAGCAGACCCTTAAACTGCCCAGCGTATTGTCGCGTCTGGAACGTACAGGTGTTCTGACTTACCAGCAGGTACTTGAGATAGGCACTGTTGGGATGTCGGCCCGCATGCACAGCCTTGAACGCGATATCAGAACTTCCCACCCGTATGGACTCTATCCTTTGCTGGATCACAATCCCATTGTTAAGCATCATGGCGATGTGCATTCAAGGGCAAGGATTCGTCGCGAGGAGGTCAAACAATCCATTTCATATCTGCGGAGCCTTGTAACCAAGATTCCAAATGAGACACATTATGATCCGACAGCAATTTCCAATATGCCACTGAAACCCGATACCTTTGCACTTTCCATGACGGAAGGCTGGCGGGGTGAGATATGCCATGTTGCAATTACCGACTCCAGGGGCGAACTGGCATTGTACAAAATCAAGGATCCATCGTTCCATAACTGGCTGGCTCTGGCATTGTCGGTAAGGAACAATGAGATTTCCGATTTTCCGATCTGTAACAAGAGTTTTGATTTGTCGTATTGCGGACACGATTTGTAACGAAAGAAATTTTTAAAATCTTCAGTATGTTTGAGAATCTTAAAATAATGTATCACCAGGGAAAACAATACATTCCCGACGTTACCAGCGTTGAGGTTCCCGGTATTTTCAGAGGCAGGCCGGTGATCACGTCAGCACCGGCCGATGAGGTTTTCCTGAGGGATCTTTGTCCTACGAATGCCATCTCCCTTGCCCCCTTCAGCATCGACCTGGGCAAATGCACTTTCTGCGGCGAGTGCGCAAGAGCATTTCCCGATAAAATCCGATTCACCAAAGAATACAAAATTTCAACAAATATCAGGGAGCGCTTGGTAATTAGAGAAGGTGACATAAATACAATTGAGGTCGATTCGACCCGGGTTCGCAAAGAGATTCACAGTTTCTTCGGCGGCTCGCTTAAGCTCCGTCAGGTTTCGGCCGGGGGTGACAACAGCGTGGAGTGGGAGCTGAATGCATGCAGCAACGTTAACTTCGACATGGGTCGTTTTGGGATCGAATTTGTTGCATCCCCCCGTCATGCCGATGGCATTGTGATCACCGGCCCAATTACGGTTAATATGGCCGAAGCCCTGCAGATTACTTACGATGCCATCCCTGAGCCGAAAATCATAATTCTTGCCGGTACCGATGCCATCAGCGGCGGTATCTTTCTCGATAGCCCGGCCATCGACCGGCGTTTTCTCGATACCCATAAACCCGATCTCTACATTCCTGGAAATCCGGTCCATCCCCTGACGTTTATCAATGGGGTGCTGGGGCTAATAAGGAAGAGAAAATAGTAAATAAGCCCGATCTAAGCTATCTTGAAATCTCCATCGAGCAGTTCCACATTAAAATTGACTTTAGCTTTTAATGCCTTAAATACCCGCAGTATTGTTTCTATCGTAACGTTTTTAGCATTTCTCTCGATTCGTGAAATTTGGGATTTTTGTACTCCAATCAATTCTCCTAATTGCGATTGGGTTAACTGTCTCTCTTTGCGCGCCTGCTTTATCATGTCTCCCAGCAAATCAAGTCGTAATTCATACTCATATTTATCTCTTTTATCCGTGCCGATTTTCCCTAAATGCTTATCTTTTGCCTCGTCTAAAGTGTAAATTCTCATTTTATTATTTTCCATGATCGTCTATTTTTAAATTTTTTTCAAAATAGCCTTCCGATAAGCGAAGTAATTTTTCATAATCGCTTTAGCTTTTTCAATCTCGGCTTTCGGAATTTTATCTGTCTTTTTGATTATCCCGTGAGTCGCAACAACTAAAGTTTCTGTTGCATTCGTTTTGTCCCAAAAAGACAAGAGTCGATAATATGTCTTATTGTACTTTGTCCTGAATTCCCAAATAAGATCATCGAGTTTCTTAAATAATTCGGGATCATTAACATATTTTGCCTTATCAATATTGTAAAGAATTTTATCTTTGGATTTTTCATCTATTGAATCAAGTAAGTCCCATACTTCTCCAAGTAAAATGATATCAAAATTCTTTTTCATTCATTTACTTCTTTATCGTTGCAAATGTAGCGAAAAGTTCTAATATATGGAAACATATTCTGCCTTCCCTTCCATTATCTCTATTAAGTCTTCTCCAAATATTCAAAATACCCCTGCACATACCGAAGTTCTTCATACGTAACAGATTCTCCCAGTTCTGCTTTTGCGGGGGAGAGGAGGGTGTTTCCGGCTTTTTTGAAAACCTCGCTAATTGCATCGATCTTGTTTTTTTCCAAAAGCTCCTCCACCTGAACGGTTCCTTCGCTAATGCAGGTGGCGAGGTGGTTCGCAACCGTGCCGGGCGATAATCCCCTTGCTTTGGCAACCTCGGCAAGCACTTTCCCTTCCCGGAATAACTTCAGGCTAATCAGATGGGTTGCCTCTTTGAGAAGCTTTACGGGGGGCTCCGGTTGTACAATACCAGGTTCAATATTATTTCTTCCGCCGTATTCCAGAACTATGTCAAGGATTTCCTGGCCAAAAGCCTTTACCTTGCGGTCGCCCATTCCTTTAACCTTCTTGAGCTCACGTAAGCTCTGTGGAAGCAGACTGCTTATGGCAACTATTGTTTTTAAATGGATGATCATGTAGTGGGATTGGTCCGTTTCCGAGGCTTTCGCATTTCTCCAGCTTACAAGCGCATTGTAAAGTTCGGGCCTGCTCACGGTTTCAGGGGCGGTACTTTCTTTGGGTCTCGACTTTTTCTTCCCCTGGGACTCTTCAATCGAAGCTTTTGCACGAGCAGCCAGATAGGAGCGAATCTCGAACCCGTTTTTTGTGGTTTCAAGACAAACTGCTTTGAGCATAACTTCTTTCAGAAGCTTTTCGATGGCCTGGTCGATTGTCTTTTTAACAGTTTTGTTGTCGGTCGCAACCCAAAGCTTTTGCAAACGCATATACAAAATCTCATGATTCTTCTCATGGAAATAAACCGATGCCTTTTTGATGCGCTCCTGAAGCGTGTTCTGATCCTCTTTGGCTATAAGTTCTGACAGCTGAACCTTGAAGCTTGAGAGAACTCTGTGGATATCTTTGCTCATGTCGGTCTGCATCAACTGAAAAGTCTCTGCCAGGTTCCCTTCCAGCGATGGAG
>CAMAZH010000100.1 GCA_945863035.1 Chitinophaga pinensis
ACAGTTTTCATTCGTAGCCAGACTATCCCAAACCCATACTACTCTCCCCGGAAAAATACCTTGAGCAACGCCTACCGGCTGGTTTGGGCCGATCATGGGAACAGCATTCCCAGTTGGATTAGTAGAAACCGCAGAGGCTATGGAATAATTATGAATCAGGGTTGACACGCCAGCTGCCATTGCCACCAGAACAAAGCCGGATGCAGCAAGGTACCGGGTCTGCAGTATTTTTGATTTAACTTTTCTGAAAGCAAATACGGTCGTTCCCAGGCTGAGAATGTAAATCACAAAACTGCTCATAAAAGGACTTGCTGCCTTAATGCAGGGATACTCTGCACGGCTTGGTTTAGGGATTACCCTGATTAGGAACCATATTGTTGACAATAAACCCATTGAGATAAAAATGAGTTTATAGGGGATTTTGATTCTCACAAGAAAACCTTGCATCTGAAGTAAGGATTCATGAAAATTCCCCCTTCTGGAATTTTGCGATTTTACCAACATAATGTAAAAATAAATATATATTCAGGTAACTTATAACTACTAATAAAAACACAAATCGAAGCATGCTTTCCGGTTACTTCCACGTTAACGTGTCGCCTTTAAAACGGGTTAGCGCTTTCATTTCAGTCTGAATTCCTTTGTCGCCCTGCTCACCCATCCATTTTTTTAGATCGGAAAACAGGATTCCCCTTGTCTTCGCAAGTGCACTATCACTATACAAATTTGTTAATTCGAAAGGATCATCATTTACATTATATAGTTCGAACTCCGGTCTGTTCCTGTATAGTTTAGCATGTTCATATTCCAGGGGATTATCCTTTGATTCCTCAAGCCATCCTTCATAAAGTTTATTTCCCAACCTTGAAACTGAGCAATAAAAAGGTTCGGTATAATTAAGGTTCCAGATAAATTTATACTCATGATTCTGAATTGAACGAACAGGGTAGTTGTCTGAGCCATTTTTTATTCCACGGGTGGTATGAACACCATAAACGTAGCTGCGGATTTCAGTATTGCTGCCTTTAAGCACAGAGAAAAAGCTTTTCCCGTCAAGCTTGAGTGATTGTTCAATATTACCTCGCAATTGTTCCGGCTTACCACCCGCAGCTTCAAAAAGTGTGGGTACAACATCTGCGTATTGGGCAAGGATTCCTGTGCGGGACGAAGGTTTAATAACCTTTGGCCAACGAGCAATAAAGGCTGCTTTTAAGCCAACATTGTAACAGGTCCATTTTCCAAACGGGAGGGATGCGCCTTGCTCACTTGTAAAAAGAAACAGTGTGTTATCCTTGTTTTTGGTATTGTCAACCATATTCATGCAATAGCCCACAAGGCTGTCGGCGTAGGTTATTTCAGCATAATATTGCACCAATTGTTCCCTTGTAAGTTTGGTATCTACCATGTAAGGTGCGATGGTTAAGGAATCTGCATTGTACCGGGCCGGATTTCCTCTTGTCCATGGGCCATGCGGCTGATTGGTAGCAACAATAAGCAGGTATGGCTTAGATTTGTCCGCATTAATAAACTTCTCCGCATCGCCAAGATTTATATCCTGTCCATCACCATTGTCGCTGTTTCTGCCCCCCAGATATTCAAAGGGAAAGGAAGCCTCAGGTGCGTAATGTTGTTTCCCGATCAATGCCACATTGTAGCCAATACTTTTGAAGTGTTGCACAATACTGATAACATTGTCATAAACTTTGGCATGGTTGGGGTAAGAACCATTTTTTACCGGAAAAAGCCCTGTATATAGACATTGCCGCGTTGGTCCCGACATTGCAGTAGGATTGTACATATTGTCGAAACACATTCCCTGTTGTGCCAGTTTTGCCAGGTTGGGGGTTTTTACATCAGGATTGCCATAGGGTTCACAATCGCGCCAGGTCATGTCATCTGCAATAAACAGAAGGATATCAGGTTTTTTTGGAGAACTGCTTCCGGCCTGCGGATGTGATGGTCTAATGAAAGAATTACAACCCAGGCCAATTCCTGTTGCGCCAATTGCCAATAAGAATTTCCCGGTTAATGGAAATTTATTAATATTCTTAGTTAACTGAGCGGGGATAATCTCTCTGGCTTTTTCTTTGTACATCTTGTTTTATATTACTTTATTTCGATTGCATTCGGCAATTCTTTTGATTATTTTACGATTATCATTTTACTCGTTTCTGAATAACCCCCACACGCAAATCTCGCAAAATACACTCCTTTGCTCAGATCGTCCAATTCAAAGGAATGTGAGTATTTTCCGGGGAATTTTTGCTCCTTTCCAATAAAGACTTTTACTTTTTGACCATAGGCATCATAAACGGACAAGCTGATTTCTGATTCAGTTTCGACCTTGTAGACGATATTTACTCTTGTAGTAACCGGATTAGGATATAAGCTGAAGTCTGAGCCATCCTGATTCGAGGTTGCTATCCCAACTCCAAGTGTTGTTGCATTGGAAATACTTGAATAGGTGGAAGATCCGGTAAAATTTTCCGCTCTTACACGATAGAAATACCTTGTATTTGAAAGGAGATTGGAAATCAAATACGAATTAACATTCATTCCAACCGTAGCTATTGAAGTCCACCCCGCAATACCATCTGCAGAGCGCATTACTCTGAATGTTGTTTCGTTATTCGAATTATCATTCCAGTTAAGGTTTATTTGACTTGCCGAGACGGGACTTGCCGAGAGTCCGTCAGGAGCAGCAGGAATTGAATCTGTTCCCTGCAAAACCTGATCGATTGCGAGCAAGAGTGATTTTGGGCCGGGAGCATCAGATGCGAGTTCCCAAATCATTACGCCTCCACCTTGATCCAATGCAAGAGTCGTTTTTTGTTTTATAGTATGGATCCCGTTGTAATAAAGGGTGCTTCCAACCATGTCTTTGTTTTCAGCACCGGGATAATTGGTAACAATTTCCGAATAGGGATAATCGTAATTTCTATAGACAGTACCAAAACCATAGCCGTAGAAAGGTAACCCCAATATTGCTTTTTCTTTAGAAAGACCTCTGCCTTTCCAGTATTCCAATTGACTTACCGCCAGCGCATAAGATGAATGCTGACCGGGATTATTTGCATCCCATGGACCGGTTGCATCATAAGCCATTATGTTAACAAAGTCGAAATACTGAAATGCAGTAGCGGGAACATTGGTGCCTCCATAACCTTGTGATAATGCAGACGTGACCAGTTTTCCACAGGGTTTCAATGAGTCAGACAATCCTTTAACGAAATTACCATAGTCGGCATTAATAGCGGGCCCCTCTAAATCCACATCAATCCCATCGAAATTATGAGAAGTGATATAAGATTTCATTTTTGAGATAAACCCAGCTCTGTTTGCATCACTTATCAGGCTAAAATAGTTAGCCCGAGCTGTTGCGCTTTCAGATTCCGATCCCCCGCCAATGGAAACAAGAACCTTTACTCCATTGGCATGCGCTTTTTCAATAAGGGAAGTATTTCCTGAATTCCAGGAAAGATTTCCACTTGCATCCGGATTTTCAAAGGCGATATTGATATGTGTCAGTTTCGCGAAATCAATAGTGTTGGAGAAGGTATTCAGGTCGATCCAATTGGGAACATAAGCTACAACTTTTATTTGCATCGGTGCCGGCAAAGTTGTTGCTCCGGCAGTGTCCGAATAAATGGAATTACCCGCTATATTTTCAGCACGAACGTGATAGAGATAGCTTGTTGCATAAGACAAACTTGAATCGATGTAGCTTTTTATATTTGCATCAAGAGTTGTCAATTCCGACCAGGTATTGCCAGCATCAATGGACCGTTGTATACGAAAGAGCGATTCATTATTTGACTTGTCTATCCAACTAATTTTAATCTGACTTCCAGATAAACTTTTAGCAGTTATATTAACAGGAGCGGCTGGCAAAGGCGATGCAATGTTTGAATAAGCGGAAAAAACACTCCCTGCTTCAGCGCGTACTTTATAGAGATAAGCCACTCCTTCCAATAAACTCGTATCAGTGTAATTTGTGATATTGGCATCGACTGAATCAAGATCAGACCATGTTAAGCCTGCATCTTCCGAACGCTGGATTTGAAATAATGCTTCATTGTTTGAATTGTCAGCCCATGTAAGTCTAATTCTATTACTTACCATTGGGTTTGCTATTAGCACAGCCGGTGGGGAAGGTGGTGTTCCGTCGAAGATAGATATGTCTGCAAATCGTGCTGATTCATCACGAATTACTCCGGGTGCAAACTTTCGGTAAATTCCCCATTTTGGTCTTATAAAATCATTGCCGGGTCTGATGGTCATGATATTAGCGTTGGAATAGGAAAGCACTGTAGTGCTATCAGAGACGCTTTTAATAATAATTGAATACGTTCCATTAGCTCCGATTTTTATGGTTTCCGTTGCCTCAACCCAATTCCCGCTAAATAATGACAGGTCAACATTCAGCAATTGTACAGCACTGGAATACTGTGTATAAACCAACTCCATTTTATCAGGCGACCCTTTTCTGGGTGTCAAAGTAAATAAAGGACTGCCATCGTCCCCACCAACAGCTTTTACCTGATGAACATGTGTAAAACCTGATGAGGGTATAAAACCTTCCTCCAATCTGAATTTCCATTTAAAAACTATGGTTTCGCCAGAAACACCTTTCAAATTATCTGGGGATCCTGCATAGGTTTTAATTTCATTTCGTTCTCTGTCAATAATAGTTGCGTCCGTTGGATCATTATCCGGAGTAACATGAATATAAAACTCGAAGACGTATTTATTCAACACAGTGTCCCATACTTCAGAAATGTGTCTGGAATCGCCATTGGGATTGAGAAAACTGGGGTGAACGGCATCTGGTGTCTCAATCACATTTGCTCCGGGGGCAAGAATACTGTTGATTAATTCGTATGTATTTCCAGGTCCATCAGCTTTGAGAATCACCTGAGAATTTGAGATTAGGGGAATCCCAATAATAAATACTGTAATCAGTATATCTTTAAATGAAATCAATTGCATTTTCATAATTTTCATTATAACAAAAAGTATTTTAATTGGATGACGGCCCCCCCTTGCACCTGATTTTGTTTTAATGGTGTTTGTAAAACATGGGAGTTTCATCTTAAGTTAAATACTGATTATTAATTCCTGATAACCAATTTAATAGTTTTTGTGTTATTCCCGGAAGTTATGCGCATAAAGTAAATTCCATTTCTGAACTCAGAAACACCAAATGAAAAAGAATGAAACCCCTGAGTCTGGTGTTCTATAAAAATCGTTTTTACTATTTTTCCCGACAATTCATATAAAGTCAGATCTACAAATGTTTCATTTTCCAAACTGAGGTTTATCGATGCAGTTTGCGAAACAGGATTTGGAAATACACTAAACCATTCGGGTTCTGAAATAAGTGTACTAAAAAAGGTAGGAAAGCTTACGGAAAGAGATATAGCAACATCTTCAGCGGGGTTATATGATGCATCACCAGTCTGAGATGCTGTAATTAATGTACTACCTGCATTTAAAATGTGGATATTTCCGTTTTCAATGCTTGCCACAGTCTCGTCTGAACTTGAATAAAAAACAGGTAATCCGGAACTGGCAGTAGCTCCGGGTGCAAAGTCTGCATCTCCGGTAAATCTATCAGGAAGCTCAGGAAATGTAATGGTTTGGTCTTGTTTAATAACTTTGAGTGTTTGGGAAACCTCGCTCGCAGGTTCATAATTTGCATTACCTGTCTGCCTTGCTGTAATTACAGTAGTCCCTGCAGCTAAAATATGTAAACTGTCATTGACAACAGAAGCAATTAGTGTATCTGAGCTGATATAAGTAATAATCAGACCTGAGCTAACTGTTGCACCCGGAACAAAATCCGGATCTCCGCCATGCATAGTAGGTAACTCCGGGAAATCTATACTCTGACTTTGCTTATTTACAGTAAGAGGCCAGCTTACATTAGGTGCCAGATTAAAACTCGTATCCCCCACCTGTGAAGCAGTAATTGTTGAAGTTCCTCCACCAACGATGTGAATTTTTCCTTTGATAATTGTTGCCACAGCTTTATTTGAACTTGCATAGGCTACAGTAAGGGAGGAGCTAGCTGTAGCACCCGGGTCAAAATCCTCATCTCCAAAGACTTTTAATGGCAGTTCAGGAAATGTGATGGACTGCTCCTGAAGTACGGTAAAGGGTCCACCCAAAAATGAAGGGCCGGCATCTGATGAAATTAAAGGTCGATTTAGTATCCCCCCTTCAGCAAATTCATCGCAGCCCACATCCTTTAAGGTATCTGCTTCAGGCCTTGGCTGCCCGCTGATATCAAGTAAAATAAAAGGATCATCATCGCTACCTGCAATATCAAGGATGGCAGGATAACCTGTTTTTGCAAAGTCAATGGCCGGACTTAAAGCAGAAATTCCAAAATAACCTTCAGAATTTAATTCCAGAAGGGGATCGGCATTTGTCATCCCGGAGCTTATAGGAATCCCAAGTGTTCCGCTGTAAATATTTCCTATCCATTTTTCATTACCTATAGGATATTTAAAAATGCTGCCTGAACTTTTCTTAAAGATATTATTCGCGAAAGTTACATTGGTCAGACCGCTGCTGCCTAATTTGATAGTTCCGTCAACAAAGGTGTTATGAACAAAGTTGATGTTATCGAGAGGGTATTCGGCAACGTATTGCAGTACAATAGCATCCTGTGTTCCTGTAGCGAAATAATTATTATAAACGTAGTGGTTCGCTCCTTCTTTTATCCTTATTCCCCCTGAATTATTAACAAAGAAGTTTCCATATGCAACGTTCAGGTATCCGTGCCTGAACACCAACTGACCCTGGGGATTATTTGTAAATGTGTTGTATCTGCAAATATTTTCACTGGATTTAACAGAAACACTTTCACCATCACCTAGTCCAACATTATTAAAGTAGCAGTATTCAACAACGGTCCTGGATTTGTTGGTCATTTCGGTACTTAAGCCTATCCTGATGGGTTCATTACCATAATCACCCCCTGGACCGGGGAAATTCTTAAATGTGCAGTACCTGATTTTGTGATAACCGGGAATAGTTTCAGAAGTAGTAATTTGTATTAAGCATCCCGGGACAGCTTCAACAGGTTTATTTTCGATATTACAGTATGTTATTTCGTTATAACGGGTTTCCCCGTTAATATGAATATATTTCTTTGCAAAATACCCGTTGAAGTTTAGCTGGGTTAAAATGTTATGGTCGCCATAAACATTAATAATTTCAGATTCGCCGATATTGCCGGAAGTGAACTGAAAACCGCTGAAGGTATTGTAATCACCTGCAATATTTATTTCCTGTGTGCCATTCAGAAATACACCACCCGGTGTTGCTGCCCTTACAGTAATATTGCTCTTATTTATTGAGACAACAGAATTCAGGTAGGTACCGTCGGCAAGAACAATTACATCCCCCGTAGCAGAAGTGTTAATTGCAGACTGTAATTCAGCAATTGAGGAAACATTTACCACCACTTGAGAGAAAGACAATAATACATTTAATGAAATAACTATTGTTAAAAATAGCTGTCTCGTTAGCAGAATCGAATAATTCATATTGTAGGTATTAGTATTTTTATCCTCGAATTTGAGTGTTCGTTACGGATGCGAATAAGGCCATGGTTTAGCTTTTGTGCGTAGGGCCTCTTTTTCCCAAAGGGATGCCATTTCCTTAACCTTTTCAGGATATTTCGCAGCCAGGTCAGCTGTTTCCGACGGGTCATTTTCCATATCGTACAACTCCCATGAATCCTCGTCAGCCTCGGTGAATCGCTTAAGTTTTTCAGGTCGTGAAACCAGCTTCCAATTATCGGAACGGATCGCACGGTTGCCTTCGTGTTCCCAGAAAATATGACTGCGGCTAACAGGTTTGTTTTCGAAGGCAGCCAAAAGACTAATACCTTCCGGAGCCGGGATTGAATTGCCCTTATAATCTTCAGGATAATCCATGGCAGCCACTTCTATGCAGGTGGCCATGATATCAATGAGGTGGGAGACATGTGTTCTCAATTCACCTTTTGCGGATATTCCTGCAGGCCAATGCACTAAAAGGGGGGTGGCAATTCCGCCTTCGTGCACCCAGTGTTTGTAGAGTCTGAAAGGAGTGTTGCTAACATTAGCCCACTCCTCACCATAGGCTGTCCAGGTATCCGCATCGCCGGGCATAACACCTTTTCCGCTTCGGATGAACCTTCCGTCTCTGGCGTATTCTGGCCTTTTACCAACGAATATGGAATCAGCAGAATAGGGTTTAAGAATTTTTTGTTCCGCAGTCATGGGTTTTTCCGGCGAATCAGATCCCTGAGGTTCAGCGCAGCCGCCATTGTCCTGCATATAAAAAATCAGCGTGTTTTCCAGTTCTCCTTTTTCTTCCAAAGCAGCGATAATCCGGCCAATCCCCTGATCCATCACATCAATCATGGCTGCGTAGACTTCCATCCTGCGAGACTGCCATTCCTTCATTGGTTCATCCTTCCAGGCAGGAATTTCAGGTCCTCTTTCGGTTAAAACACAGTTTTCGGAAATGATTCCCAGTTCTTTTAGTTTATTGAAACGTTGTGTGCGAAGGGAATCCCATCCGATATCATATGTCCCTTTGTATTTCCGCACTTCGCTTTCAGGAGCATGCAAAGGCCAATGAGCGGCTGTATAGGAAACATAAAAGAAAAAAGGCTTTGCTTCCGGATTTTCCTTAATAAACTTCACGGTCGTATCGCTGATTGCATCGGTATAATAAAAACCTGTCCCGGGTGAAACAAAGGTGTTATTGCTCATCATCGCTCCCGGGTCATAGTAACTTCCGGAACCGTTCAGAGTCCCGAAAAACCTGTCGAATCCACGTTGACAGGGCCAATTGCCAGTGTCTTCACCTCGTGACTGATTTGAGGCAATATGCCATTTACCGGTCATATAGGTTGCATAGCCTGCCTGCTGAAAAACTTCAGCCATGGTAAGTGCGTTTTTACTAAGATCACCGGTATAACCTTCTTCCTGGTATGAAGCCGGAGACAGCCAGCCCATATTTGCCTGATGCGGGTAGAGGCCTGTAAGTAATGATGCTCGGGAAGGACTGCAGCGAGCCGTGTTATAAAAATGGGTGAAACGCAATCCATTATTGGCCAGCCTGTCGAGGTTAGGAGTCCGTATTTCCGATCCAAAGCAACCAATGTCGGAATAGCCCATATCATCGGAAAGGATGACAATAACATTTGGCTTTCCTGGTTGAGCATTTTGAGGTTCGGTTGCGCACTGGCTCAAAAGCACACCGGTGATGGGAAGCAAAAGAAGCCTGAACGCCGGGAAACAGTCAGAATCTTTAAGAGACTCGAAATTCGTCATAGTTTCTGATTTAAAGGGTTTTTTAATTCTTTTTCGCCTGAGAAGCCAGAAAACCGAGCATTTGCTGCTTCAATTCCCCAGAGATTGTTTTGTAGTTGACATCATCAATTACATTTACAGTTTCGTTTGGATCAGACTGATAATCGTAAAGCTCAGCCGCAACCACAAGTTCTTCTGAAAAGGCCTGGGTGCTGCGGAAATTCTCCCCCATCCAGAGGGTGAAGCGGTATCGTTCTGTTCGGATGGAATATCCCATGAACTTCCCTTCGGAATAGCCGAGTCTGTTACTTTCCTGGAAATTACCGCTTCGTGGATACTGGCTTACGGAGAAATCTTTAACCCTCACTTCCGGATTTTCCATAACGGGCACAAGACTTTTACCATCGAGATGTGCAGGTATCGGCAAGCCGGACAGGTCGCACAAGCTTGGGAAAATATCCACAAATTCGGAAGGGGAATTGGTGCTGGAGGAATTGATCCATGGAGCTGAGATGATCAGGGGAGCCTTGGCAGCCTGTTCGAAATTTGTATGTTTGCACCACAGATCATGATCGCCCAAATGCCAGCCATGGTCGCCCCAGAGAACAATTATTGTATTATCTGTTAATCCGAGCGAATCGAGAGTATTTAAAAGGATTCCGACCTGAGCGTCGGTATAGGAAATAGCGGCATAATAGCCATGAATCAGTTCTTGTTGTTTTTCAAGCGGGAGGCCGATTCCTGTTTTCTGATCAGTAAAGGATATAAGCTCAGGAATATCGGTATAGCTGCGGAGTTCTCCTGACTGATGATACGCAATTTCCGGTCCGTTAAGGGCTTGCTTCTGATATTCGGCAACGGGCATTTCATCCCGATTATACAGGTCCCAGTATTTCTTTGGGGATACAAATGGCAGATGCGGTTTTACAAATCCCACGGCAAAGAAAAAAGGCTTTGAATCTTTGCTCAACGCGATCAGTAAATCCTTTGCATGTAGGGCATTCGCCCCATCACCATAAGCATTGTCGGGAACATCGGCACATTCAACCGATGGCTTTACAAGAGTCAGTACATAATCGCGAATATCTTTTTCGGCAATACCCTTTTCAGCGGCTTCTGCTGTGAACATCTCCACCAGCTTTCTGTTTTCAGGAAGTTGATAGTGGTATGCGGGCTGGCCTGTAATTGATGAATAATAATCATCGGAGTTTCTGTAATAAGGGACGCTCCATGATGGGGCATCAAGCTCCTTGTCCACGCAACGGGAATCGAATATTTTACCAATCCCTTGTGTGGAATAACCCTGACTGACAAAGTATTGCGGAAGGCTTAGGATATCAGGATTCACATCCCTCATGCGTGTTTTCAAATCCCATACCCCTGTATGATCAGGTCTCATGCCTGTCATAAGGCTAGCGCGGGTAGGTCCGCAAACAGCCTGCTGGCAATAGTTGCTTTGAAATACAGTTCCCATGGCAGCAAGCCTGTCAATGTTTGGAGTTTTGATAATATTGTTGCTATAGCAACCCAGAATAGGTTTCAGATCATCTATTGCAATAAAAAGGATATTGGGTTTAATCGGTTTTACTGGTTCTTTATGAGTACAGGATGTAACTGATATCAGACTTATCAGCACTAAATTCAGACTTTTCATTTTTGGATGTTTTTTGTTAAATTTCAGTAAAGGTATTCCACTTTATGATTTTGTTTTAAAACAATTTTCCTGATATCACATATTCCTAAAACCCAAAATGCACATATTACCAAATTTTCAGGATTCATTCCTCGATAGCTTCCTCAACCTTTTTTTTCTTTTTTTCAGCATTCTTACTTTTTTCAATTGCCCGTATATTTTCAATGGTTCTATCTTCAGGCAAGGGCAATAAATTTCTTTCAGACAAATGATTCATTAGCTCTTTTTTCAACTTCGCTTTGATTTTGGCATAGGCTGGGTCTTTTGAGAAGTTTTTTGTTTCTCCGGGATTTGCTATAATGTCAGTCAAAGTTTCCGGATTGCCGGGCAATTCATAGAGCGTGAGTTTATATCGTCCATCGGTAATCTGGTAGGCGTTATAGTTTTCAGTGATCAGATAATCGCGTGCAGTTTTCTTTCCAATCCCGGAAAGATAGGGTTTAAGGGACATTCCCGGTATTCCATCAGGGCTTTCAATTCCCGTCAAATCGCAAAGTGTTGGAAGGAGATCCAGTCCGTTGCACACCAGGGTTGATTTATCGGCGTAATTGGATTTGATTCCCTTGCCGGCGAAGATGAAAGGAACCCTCTGGCATTCTTCAAACATTACATTCTTTAGGATCAATCCGTGTGATCCGTTCATGTCGCCATGGTCAGACGTAAATACGATAATAGTGGTTTCTTCGAGCCCGGCATTTTTCAGAGCGGTTAATACGCGGCCAATCTGGGCATCCACACTTTCCGTTAGCCTATGATACATCCAATTGTAAAGGTCCCAGTGTGCACTATCCCAGCTTCTCCATTGTGAACTCATGGAAACCATTTCGGGAACCTCATCAGAAATTGGTGACAGATTAGTTGCCCGGGGTGGAATCTGGCTTCTGTATTCCGCCTCGCTCAATGTTGCCTGCAATGCCAGCAGCCTTGTTGTTTCGGTAACATTTGCCTGAGGCAATTTATCAGGGAAACGCGGATCAAACCCGGCTTTATAGCAAATGTCGTGGGGATTCATAAAAGAAAGGAACAGTAGGAATGGCCTCTCCCCTGCTTCCTTCCCAATTTCCGCCAACACCTTTTCGGCAAATATTGCAGGACCTTCATAAGGGTTTGTATTATTAAGTGCAAATCCATATTGAGAGACATCCTGCGTACCATACAGATGAGTTTTACCGGAATAGAGAGTTTCATATCCTGCTTTGCTGAAAACAGCTCCTAATGAACCCTCAGAAATAATTTCCTGCACTTTTGCACTGTTATAATTCTGAGTATTCTCCTTTACTCCCACTTCCGATGCATAATGACCCGTAAGAAGAGAAAAACGTGATGGCATGCAAACCGGGTTTGCGCAATACGTTTTCTCAAAACGGTATCCCATACTGGCAATTTTATCCATATTGGGAGTACTCAACGATTTATTGCCCATGCAGCTCATCATGTTGTACGATTGCTGATCGGTCATAATAAATAGCACATTAGGTTTTTTCTGCGCCAGAAGAGCAGAACTACCCATCAACGTGAGTGAAATAGCCAGTATGCTTGTGTTATTCATTGTTTTCCTGTGTTTTGAGGAATCGTGTCATTTCCCCATTCATTTTTCCGACAATCGATTCATATTCCTTTTCATCGGCCACATTCACCGTTTCAAGCGGATCCTTTACATAGTCGTACAATTCTGTTGCATAAACCTTGTCCTTGTTGTATGGCTCAGTACTTTTAAAACTGTTCATCCATATAGTGTAGCGGTAGC
Source organism: Chitinophaga pinensis (assembly GCA_945863035.1). Classification (GTDB taxonomy): domain Bacteria; phylum Bacteroidota; class Bacteroidia; order Bacteroidales; genus JACJXF01. The sequence goes on from CAMAZH010000100.1 coordinate 12,758, forward strand.
TTTCATTGCGGATTGAATAGCCCATCAGATCGTTGGAATCCAGGCCCTCCTTTTCCATATCTTTTGCTTTCAGGGATCGCGGGTATTGGCTAACAGCAAATTCCTTTACCGTTGCTTTTTTGTCTTTCATTATCGGGACAAGGCTTTTTCCATCTAAATGGGAAGGAATTGCCACACCCGATAAATCGCATAATGTTGGAAAGACGTCTACAAATTCGGAAATGGAGTTTGATTTCCCAGGCTGCATGCCTGGTGCCGAAATGATTAAGGGGGAGCGTGTTGAATTCTCGAAATTAGTATGTTTATTCCACAAGTCGTGATCACCGAGGTGCCAGCCATGGTCGCCCCATAGGACAATTATTGTATTTTCAAGCATTCCCAATGAATCAAGGGTATTAAGAAGCACTCCCACCTGAGCATCCATATAGGAAATAGCGGCATAATACCCATGTATCAATTCCTTTTGTTTGTCAGCATCCAATCCGGTGCTTAGTGTTTGATCCGTAAAGGAGCATAATTCAGGTATATCGGTGTAGTTCTTCAACTCACCTGACCTGTGATAAGCAATTACAGGACTGTTTTTTGCATGCTCCTGGAATTTGGCCAAAGGCATTTCCTCCCGGCTGTAGAGGTCCCAGTATTTTTTTGGAGCAACAAATGGCAGATGAGGCTTATGAAATCCAACACCGAAAAAGAATGGTTTATTGTTTTTCGAAAGCTTCACCAACTGGTCTTTGGCATTGAGTGCAATAGCGCCATCTTCGTATGCATTGTCAGGCACATCAATACATTCAACTGATGGTTTTATATATTTGAGAACGTATTCATTAGCCTTGGCTCCCTTTAAACCTTTATCCTCAGCTTCCTTTGAATATCTCTCAAAAAGCTCCCTTGTCTGAGGATTTTGATATCCTCTCACAGGAAGCCCGTATTCTGTTGCATAATAAGAAAGTCCTGCATCAAGAAATGGGATGCTCCAGGAAAGCTTGTCGGAATCTTTATCAATACATCCGGGATGATATATCTTTCCAATACCTGAAGTTTCATATCCCTGACTGATAAGATATTGTGGTAAAGAAAGAATATCAGGATTTACATCCCGCATCTGGGTTCTCAAGTCCCAAACTTTGGTTTCATCAGGGCGCATACCCGTCATAAGGCTTGCACGGGTAGGTCCGCAAACAGCCTGCTGGCAATAGTTGCTTTGGAATACAGTTCCCATGGCAGCAAGTCTGTCAATGTTTGGAGTTTTGATTATAGAATCACCATAGCATCCCAAGACAGGTTTTAAATCGTCCACTGCAATAAAGAGAATATTCGGTTTTTCCTGCTTCGCCGGTTTATTCTGTCCACAGGACACTAGGGACAACAAACCAAGAAATGCCATGTTTAAGCCGATGCGGTTTGAGGGAGAAGTCATATTCTTCAAATTTTATTAATCTAATGGTTGATACTCAAAGTAATCAAAATCAACATGAGTATCACTTACAGCTCCATTTGATGAGGCATACATCCCAATAAATGTACCTGTGAACCTTCCGGCGCCGGCAAGCCCTAATAAACGGCCGTCCACATT
>CAMAZH010000101.1 GCA_945863035.1 Chitinophaga pinensis
GATATCAAATACAGCTATTATTTTTGTATTGTAAAAGAAAGCAACCAACCGAAAATTATTGAGAAGATCCGGGATCTTGGTCATGAAATTGGCTATCACTATGAAGATCTTAAACTTGCGGATGGTAATATGGAAAAGGCCTATGAGTCTTTTGTAGAAAACCTGAATTATTATAATCATTTTAATTTGTTTTCAATTGATAATTAAAATATAATCTTCTAAATTTGAATACCAAATAAAATTCATAAAATGTCCGATAAAGATTTTGATATTTACCTTAAGGAGGTCAAAGCTTTTCATAAAGATATTCAATCCTCCAAAAATAAAGCCCTTAAATTTATGCAAGATGCCGGCATTTTGAATAAACAAGGAAAATTAAGTTCTAATTACAAATAATGTACTCTAAAGCCGGGTCTCTTGTTTTAGGATTTCATGGCTGTGATGAGTCTATTCGTGATTTAGTAGTTTCAGGAAAAGAGAATCTAAAAAAAAGTCAAAATGATTATGATTGGCTTGGACATGGATTCTATTTTTGGGAAAACAATCCTGAACGTGCTAATAATTGGGCTACACAATTGACTAAAAAGCCAAAGTCAAAAATAAAAAAACCTGCAGTTCTGGGGGCAATAATTGACCTGGGTTATTGTTTGGATTTTCTTAATAACCGCAATATCACGCTTCTTACTGAAGCATATAAAAATTTATCAGAAATTAATACTCAGTTAAATTTGCCTATTCCAATAAATAAGACTTATGGTGATAGTATTGATTTAGTTCAGCGTTTTCTTGATTGTTCAGTAATCGAATCAATTCATCAAATGAATAAAGAACTGGGAAAAGATGATTTTGATTCAGTGCGTGGGGTGTTTTTTGAAGGAGAAGAGGTCTATCCTTCTGCTGGTTTTAAAACCGGAAATCACATTCAGATTTGTGTAAGAAATCCCAATTGTATTAAAGCATATTTTTTACCAAGAGAAAGAGAAATGACATTTAATATCCCCTAAGAATAAAATTGCATCATGCTCTTTATATGAATAAATGGACTTCACCCTCACCCAATACACCCACCTTCTAACCTCCCTCCTCCAAGCCAAATATTCGTTTTTATGTTTTGAAAACTATCTTAATCAGGCCAAAAACCCGAACCTTCCTAGTGTTATTCTCCGCCACGACGTCGACCTCCTCCCTCAAAACTCACTGCAATTCGCAATGATCCAGCACGCTCTCGGCATCCGTGGCTCATATACTATTTCCGGATCGTCCCCTAGTCATATAACGAGAGCATCATCCTCGAAATCGCATCCCTTGGTCATGAGGTAGGTTACCATTACGAAACCATGGATACCCAAAAGGGAGATATTGATAAGGCTTACGATGAGTTTTGTCATAACCTCGATGTCGTGTAAGTTACTTAACCTCAGCCCAGCCATGAATTTTTCCCAAAAACTTCAATAATTCATGGCCGAGAGACACCGAAGCATAAAATTTCATTTATCTTTCGTGAAAAATCAGACTTTTTTTGATTTTTGGAGAATTAATCAAAAAAAGTTTGACAAGGTATTAATTCATAGTATTTTTAGGAAAAACAACGCAAAATGCTGAAAGAGAACTTTATTGCTTTTATTGAAAAGAGTATTACCTCCAACTGGAAAATCGATGCTCTCGCCGATTACAAAGGCTCTTCATTTACCTACGAAGATGTTGCCACACGGATAGTTAAGATTCACATTTTATTTGAAAAAGCCGGTATCAAACAGGGCGATAAGATAGCCCTTGTCGGAAAAAACTCTGCCGCCTGGGGTATCGTTTTCCTGGCTGCCATAAGCTATGGCGCGGTGATCGTTCCCATCCTCCCCGACTTCACCCCCGAAGATATTCACCATATCGTCAACCACTCCGACTCGGTATTGCTTTTCACGGGGGAGCAGATCTTCGATAGCCTCGACCGTAAAAAGATTCCCGATATTCGCGCAACCTTCAAGGTAAATGACTTCTCCCTGATCTTTGCCGAAGAAGGCTCGGAACTTCCCTCGCTTGTCGAAAACATCGATAAGGTCTTTGCAGAGAATTATCCCGGGGGATTTGGACCTGAAAACTTCAATCTCCAGCACGTCCCCAACCATGAACTTGCTGTTATCAGCTATACCAGCGGCACAACAGGCTTTTCAAAAGGGGTGATGATTCCCCACAACAGCCTTATCGCCAACATTCGCTACGCGCACGAGAACATGCCCCTGGAGCCCAGAGACGAAATCGTTTCCTTCCTCCCGCTCGCACACTCGTATGGCTGCGCTTTCGAGTTCCTTTTCCCTTTTACCAAAGGATGCTATATCACATTCCTCGGAAAAACACCCTCCCCGCAGATTATCATGCAGGCATTCAAGGAAATCAAGCCGAGACTTATCCTCTCTGTTCCACTCGTGATCGAGAAAATCTACAAAAAACAGGTGCTGCCAACAATCAGCAAGCCGGTGATGAAGATGCTGCTCTCAGTGCCGGGCATTAAAGGGATACTTCACAATAAAATCAGACAGAAGCTTGTTGATGTTTTCGGTGCAAACTTTCACGAGGTTGTTATCGGGGGAGCCGCATTCAACAAGGATGCCGAACTGTTTTTCAACAAGATAAACTTCCCCTTCTCCATCGGCTACGGGATGACCGAGTGCGGTCCGCTCATCGCCTATGCGGGCTGGGAAACCGCCAAGCTGGGCTCTGCCGGAAAAGTCGTCGACACCCTCGAGATCACAATCGACTCGGCCGACCCCTACACCATTTCAGGCGAAATCCTCGTAAGAGGCGAAAACGTCATGCTCGGCTACTATAAGAACGCCGAAGCCACCCGCGATGTGCTCGACGATGAGGGATGGCTGCATACAGGTGACCTGGGTTACATCGACCACGAAAACTTCGTGTTCATAAACGGCCGCAGCAAGAGCATGATCCTGGGTGCCTCCGGACAAAATATTTACCCCGAAATAATCGAGGCTAAGATCAACAACATGAGGTATGTGCAGGAATCGGTGGTTATCGACGAAAACCAGAAGCTTGTGGCTCTCGTTTTCCCCGACAAGGAAGCGATGGAAAAGCACGGGGTGGATGAGAAAAAACTGCAGGAAATCCTCGACGATCACAAAAAACACCTCAACCACTCCCTGCCGGCTTTTATGAAAGTCGCCGAGTTCAGGATCCACAAAGAGGAATTCGAAAAAACACCGAAAAAGAGCATTAAGAGGTTTATGTACACGTAGAAATCCTTTTTTCCCTCTTGCTCTTCTCTCACTCTCTTGCTCCAACCGCCCTATTAAGAAAATCGTTAAGGGTTTTGAGCTCCGTCCAGGCCGAGCGTATTTCATTCAGGAGATCCGGGGATTTGAGCATCTGCTGACTCAGAGGCTGGAAAACAGCATAGCCCTTATAATTTACCAGATCGATATCCGGGTGATCTTTAGGGTAGCCCTGAGGAGCGGTTTTGAGCTTCTCTCCCATGATGCCTGAAAAATGCTTTTTAAATGACGGCTTATCCAGAATCTCCCGGAATTTTGAAGGCTCGTCGAAAATAGCCTCGCGGATTGCCTTGAGCTCAGGTCCCTGCGGCATATATTTCCCTCCCGCGATAAACGATTCCGAAGGCTCCAGATGAAAATAATAACCGGCATACTCGGAGTTTTTGCCCCCCTTGGAAATGTAGGCTCCAAAATTTGTTTTAAAAGGACTCTTTTCTTTGGAGAAACGCACGTCCCTGTAAATCCTGAAAGTACAGTTTTTGGGCTCCAGATAACCAATCCCGGGATCTATCGATTTGGCCATCCGGATGAGCTCTTCCACAAAAGAGTCAAAACTCGCCTTTGCCTTTGTGTATCGGCTCTTGTTAGCTTCAAACCATTCCCTGTTGTTGTTTTTCTCGAGGGAGGAGAGGAAGCTCATGATTTCGGGGTTTAAAATCGGGTCGGCCATGATTTCGTGCGGATTTGTGTGAATGTATAGTTCGGATTTATTAGTACCAAAACAAATGTAGTAACTTGTTTTGGTTTTGATTGTTCAATTATTTCTATATTTGTTACGAATCAGTGCCTGGAGTGTATAAAGTTGAGGTTCTTGAATGACAATAAATATTTGTTGAATAATATTTACATTATTACAACGCTTATTTTATGATTAACCCCAACTCTAGGCACTCTAGGCACTCCAAACTCCAGGCACTAATTAGTTATCTATATTTGATGTATGAGAAACGCTGTCATCATAGTAGCCGGAGGATCGGGAACACGCATGGGTGCCGCTTTGCCCAAACAGTTTCTGCAAATCAACGGTAAGGCAATCCTTATCCATACACTGGAGAAGTTCCTCGCATTCGACGCGTCTGTGGAAATCGTGCTTGTGATGCACCCCGACCACAATGCTTTTTGGGAAAAAGCCAGACAAAAGACTGGTTTTAATTATCCTGTTAAAATTGCGGATGGTGGTGAAACACGCTTTCAGTCGGTGAAAAACGGTATTGCGATGCTCGATGGTGACTTTCTGGTGGGGGTTCACGACGCCGTCCGGCCCCTTGTAAGCCCTTCTGTTATCCAAAGAGTCTATGATGCCGCGGCAATCTCAGGCAGCGCTATCCCTTGCATCCCCTTGAAAGAATCCGCCCGTGTGCTTAGAGACCAAAACAGCTTTCCGCTGGACCGCTCGGCGATACGACTGGTTCAGACGCCCCAGGTCTTTCACGCCTCAATATTGCGCAAGTCATATGAAACAAGTTATAAGGAAGAATTTACCGACGACGCCAGCGTTGTGGAATATGCGGGCAACCGGATCGAACTGGTTCAGGGCGATGAGTTCAACCTGAAAATCACCACCCCCGAGGATTTTGAAATAGCAAGTATCCTTCTTAATCCTCAAAAACCGCATCTGCATTAGCAAAGCTTGCTATAACTCCCCCGAGATTGGTCTTTATGTAAACACTTATCGGAACACCAATATACCCAACGTAGGATTTGGTGTTTGAAGTGGCATCGATTATGCGGGCGGCACAAACCTTGGCCTTGGAACCCGAGTTCGCGGTAACGTAGGTGTCTTCAGACTCCAGCGCGTATGCCGAGTAGGTGGCGCCGGTGTTTACCGTAACCTCCTGTCGGGTGGTTTTTCCCGAAAACACCAGAATCCCTCCCTGCTTAACATCGGCAACCAGGTTGGAGACGTTCAGGTCAAGCTCCATCTTGGCACCGGAGCGGGCAGTGAACTTTATCTTGTCGGCAAAAAGGGTATCGGGGGATAACAAAAGAGTATTGGCGGCAACCGTTATATCGGTAAGACTGGAATAATATACAAGGACCTTGATCACGGCCGACTTGTTGGTGTCGGTTTTCATGCGTATGCTCAGAACACTGTCCTTAACCTCGGTAATAATGTTATCGGCAAGTACGTTCTCAAGGACCAGATCAACCCGCGAACTGTCCGACTTATAGAGCTCTACGCGCAGTTTCCCGATAACACTGATTCCCGTAAATGGGGGAAGAGCACGGGTAACAACATCCTGAGCTGCTGAAAACAAGCTTATTGATACAAAACCGATAAGTAAAAAAGTTTGCTTTAGTGATTTCATTTCGGGTGTATTTAAGAATTCGATGTATTTATCAAAGGTTCTATTTGTAACGGCGAAGCAGGCTATTAATTATTTTTTGCAAAGATATATTTTTTCTCTCAAGTTCGACAACCCGAAGAACCAGTCCCATCGGGACGACCATGGGTTGTAACAACGGACTAAAGTCCGTTGCAGTGACCCGGCCACACAGAAAAAGTCCACTGGGACGGAGCATATAGTAAACAGATGCCTTGCTGTTCTATCTGGCATGTCCCGAGCCTTCGGCTCTGCAAAACATTGTTTAATCATTTTTGACAAATGTTTAACAATGCTTTAACTCCCCGTATTTCAATATCCTATATATTTGCCAACGGAAAATATTAGTACTTCGGAAACTTTTCTTGTCCAAATAGTTTCCAAAGTGGAAAACTTGTTTAACTTTGTCCCCCGAAATGGAAAAAGTAAACGACATATTAGTTAAAGTAGCCGGGCTTTTCAGGAAGTACGGGATCAGGAGCATTACGATGGACGATATTTCCCGTGATGCAGGAATATCCAAAAAGACCCTCTATCAGTATGTTACCGAAAAAAATGATTTGGTAAACCAAGTGGTAGACTTTGAGCTTGAACGGGCAAACGAATGTTTTGAATCGGTACGATCTTTGGGAACCAATGCGATTTCAGAGCTTTTTGAAGTGAATCGTTTCATGATCGAGATGATGAAGCGCAACAGCCATTCGTTCGAATATGATCTGAAGAAGTATTATCCGGAAGCTCATCAGAAGATATTGCAGAGAAGGCGAAAAGGGATGTACGACTCCGTTTTGGCGAACCTAAAAAGAGGAAAGGCAGAGAAACTGTACCGTTCCGAGCTGAATGAAGACCTGATTACAAGATTGCAGATCTCCCGCATCGAGAATATGTACAACGATGTTATCATCAGTATCGGAGATTATAGTGCCGAAAACGTTTTTAAAGAAATGTTTATTTATCATATCAGGGGAATTGCAAATGAAGCCGGGATAAAATTTCTGGAGGAAAATATCCACAAGTTTGATTATTCGGAAAAGGAAATTTTTAAGGACAACGAAGATCTTGGGGCCTCCAAATAAGGCGACTCACTTTGGCTTTCATTATCCAGTTTAGTGGAAAAGCAACAAACAATTAAGTATATCAATACATTATGACAACGATCAACAACTATGTTCTAGCCCTTGGAATGCTGCTTCTGGCGAATGGGATTTCGGCACAGGAAGCGCAGGAAACTCTCAGCTTGTCGGTTCTGGATGCACAGAACTATGCTGTGGAATACAACCGCTCGGTTAAAGCCGCCCAGCTTGATATTGAAATCGCCAAAAAAGTGGTTATGGAAACCACGGCAATCGGCTTGCCCCAGTTTTCGATAACCGCTAATTACCAACACATTTTCATCGTTCCCGAATTGAGTTTTCCGGTTTCGGGCTTTACAAATGATCCTCTTACACCGGATGCTCCTGTTGAAGGTTTTCAGCAGTTTGAGAGTGTCGGCGGTTTATACCAGTACCTGTATTCCGGCCCGGGCATCCCATTGGGAACAAAAGATAACACAACCTTCAATTTCACCCTCAGCCAGCTTATTTTCAGCGGGGAGTATATCGTAGGCCTTCAGGCTGCACGGATCTTTAAGGAAGTGTCGGAAAAAGCCTATGTGAAATCCGAACTTACCACCAAAGAATCGGTTGCCTCTTCGTATTACCTGGTGCTTGTGGTGAACGAGAATCTAAGGGTATTGAAATCGAGCGTGGAGCTGATGGACAAGACCTATACCGAAATCGAACAGATGAATCTTCAGGGGTTCGTTGAGGATACCGACGTCGATCAGTTGAGAATCAACAAATCCAACCTTCAGAACCTGATTCAATCGCTCGAGGGACAGCAGAAAGTTGCCGAAAAACTGCTAAAGTTCCAGTTGGGAGTGGATTTTTCGCGGGAGCTTGTGCTGACCGATAATCTGGGGGATATAATTAACTCTGGAAATTTCCAATATCTTTTCCCGGGCGACTTTAGCGTGGGATCAAGTATCGATTACCGGATTATGGAAAACCAGGTAGAGCTTCAGATGGCCAACCTTCGCAGGGCCAAATCAATGTTTCTCCCTTCTCTTGCCGGTTTTTACCAGCATCAGGAAATGACCAATACTCCGGCTCTCAACTTCCAGCCCAAAGATGTTATGGGATTAACAATGAGCCTGCCAATTTTAACCAGTGGCCAGCGTCTGTCGAAAGTATCCCAGGGGAAACTGAACCTCGAGAAGGCAAACCTGAGCAAAGACATGGTTGAGCAGTCCATCATTCTGGAATACGAGACCGCCAGAAACGCGTATCAAACCGCCTACCTGAATTATACCAACAATAAGGAAAGCCTGACCCTGAGCGAAAAAATATACAACAAAAGTATTATCAAGTTTAAGGAAGGAGTAATGTCGAGTCTGGAACTAACCCAGAGCCAGAGCCAGTACCTTACAGCCGAATCGAATTATTACAATTCCATTATATCCCTTTTGCAGGCAAAAGCAAAGATGGAACGCATTCTTGCCACCAACTAGTAATTTAAAAAAGTAAACAATACAATTAATTTATAAGCGATGAACCTATTGAATTTCAAAACCGCCGGACTTGCAGCTTTATTGATCGCCGCCTCATGCAGCAGTAACAAGCAGGACCAATTGAACGATTTAAAGAAACAGCACGATGCACTATCCGAGCAGATCAGCATACTTGAGAAGGAAGTAGCCGCTAGCGATACCGGCAATGTTGCCGAAACAAACTCAACAAAAGTTGCCGCCACCGAAATGAAGCCTGACGTATTTAACCACTTCATTGAAGTTCAGGGCAAGCTCGACGGTGAGCAGAACCTTGGAGTTAGCGCAAAAGCTCCGGGAACCGTTGAGGCCGTCTATGTTCACATGGGAGATAAGGTTAAAAAAGGTCAGACGCTTGCGAAGCTCGACGATGCAGTGCTTCTGCAAAACATGAAACAAATGACCGACAATCTGGCTTTTGTGAACGAACTGTTTGAGAAACAAAAAAACCTCTGGGAACAGAAAATCGGCTCGGAAGTTCAGTACCTCTCAGCCAAGAACAACAAGGAATCCCTCGAAAACAGTATCAGAACGCTGCAAGATCAAATTAACATGATGAAGATCGATTCCCCGATCGACGGAACCGTTGAGGATGTTGCCATCAAAATTGGTCAATCGGTAGGACCCGGATTACCGATTTTCAGGGTTGTGAATTTCAACTCGATGAAAGTGGTTGCTGATATTGCTGAAGCCTACAGTTCTAGAGTGACTGTCGGGGATGAGGTTATTCTCTATTTTCCCGATCTGCAGAAGGAGATCACTGCTAAGATTTCTTCGGCCAGCAAGTTTATCGGTCCTCAAAACCGCACCTTTCAGATCGAGGTAAGGCTCAAACCCGAATTCAACAACTTCAAGGCAAACATGATTGTGGTTCTCAAGATCAACGACTACCGCGCAGAAAACGCAATGACCCTGCCTGTTAATTTGATCCAGAACGATAAGAACGGAAGCTTTGTATTTGTTGCCGAAAGAGGAAACCCCTCCTTTAAAGCCAAAAAATACCCCGTTACCATCGGCCAAAGTTATAATGGAATGGTTGAGATTACCCAAGGACTCAAGGCAGGCGATTTGCTTATCACCGCAGGACAGCTTGACCTTCAGGACGGCGAGAGAGTTAGATTATAAACCACAGCAAAGTTTCTATAAATGGAAAAGAAGTTTAAAGAATTTGGTCCAACCAGCTGGGCAATCGACAACAAGACCAGTGTATATGTGCTGGCTGTAATCATTGCAATTTTCGGGATCTACAGCTACCGGGCCATTCCCAAGGAACAGATACCCGACATTGTTATTCCTTATATCATCGTTAATACCGTTTATCCCGGCACTTCGCCCACCGACATCGAAAACCTGATCACCCGGCCGCTTGAAACAAACCTCAAGTCGATAAGTGGAGTTAAGGTTATCAACAGCACCTCCGTTCAGGATTTCTCTTCCATCGTGGTTGAGTTCCGCACCGGTGTTGCTATTCCCGATGCAAAGCAGAAAGTTAAGGACGCTGTCGATAAATCCAAAAAAGATTTGCCAACCGACCTGAAATCCGATCCGGATGTCAGGGATATCGACCTTTCCGAGATTCCAATCATGTACATCAATATCTCAGGCGATTATGGTCTCGACAAGCTTAAGAAATATGCCGATATGCTGGAGGACCGCATTGAAGGCCTTCCCGAGATTACCCGCGTGGATATCGTCGGAGCACTTGACCGTGAGATACAGGTTAACCTCGACATGTATAAGCTGCAGGCAACCGGACTTACACTGATGGATATCAGTCGCATGATCGGCGCTGAGAACATCACCATTTCGGGTGGTAACATCGAAATGTACGGTATGGACCGCTCCCTGAGGGTTGTCGGTGAGTTCAAAGATCTTGAGACCCTGAGGAACATTGTTATCAGTTCATCAACCGGAGCTCAGGTGTATCTGAAAGATGTTGCCGAAATAAAAGACACCTATGCTACTCAGGAAAGCTATGCCCGTCTGGATGGAGAAAACGTAATAACAGTAAATATCATCAAAAAGAGCGGACAGAATCTTCTTGATGCATCCGACAAGATCAAGGATATCATTACCGACCTCGAGAAATCGAAATTCCCAACCGATCTTAAAGTCACCATTACCGGCGACCAGTCGAAATACACCCGCACCACGCTTACCGACCTTAACAACACCATCATTATCGGTTTTATCCTTGTGACCATGGTGCTTATGTTTTTCATGGGATTCACAAATGCGGTGTTTGTGGCACTATCCGTTCCCCTATCGATGGCATTGGCCTATATCGTGCTCCCAACCATTGGCTTTACCATGAACATGCTGGTAATGTTCTCCTTTATTTTTGCCCTGGGAATTGTAGTCGACGATGCCATTGTGGTTATCGAAAACACCCACAGGATCTTCAAGAAAACAAATACCGATATTGCAACCGCGGCGAAGTTCGCCGCCGGAGAGGTATTCATACCCATTTTATCGGGAACTCTTACCACACTGGCTCCGTTTTTCCCCTTGGCATTCTGGCCGGGAGTGGTTGGTAAATTCATGTTTTTTATCCCGGTAACGGTAATCATCACCCTGTTCATGTCGCTCCTGGTAGCCTATATCCTTAACCCTGTTTTCGCCGTTTCTTTTATGAAACCGAACGAGGAAGAGATACAGACGATCAGCAAAAAGAGAATTTTCACTACCACAGGGATAATTATCGGCGCGGGAGTTATCTTCCATATGGCCTCCTTCCCGGCATTCGCAAACCTGGTTATTTTCCTTGGCGTGTTTTTCCTCTTCCATAATATTTACGGCTACAAGGTTTTGCTGCATTTCCAACATGCGGTAATTCCCAAGACACTGCAGAAGTACGAACAACTGCTGGAATGGATCCTTGTGAAACGCAGGCCCTATTACCTTCTGGCCAGCCTTGTGTTTGCCCTGTTCTTTACCTTTATGTTGGTGGGCATTGTAAAACCGAAGGTAGTATTCTTCCCCGACAATGATCCCAATTCAATTAATGTATTGGTAAAAATGCCCGTGGGTACCAATGTTGCCGTGACGGATTCCGTTACCACGCTTGTTGAGAAAAGGATTCTTGCCGTGCTTGAAACCAAGCCGAAAATCGTTGAGTCGGTAATTACCAACGTTGCTCTTGGGGCATCCGATTCACAGTTTGAAGGTGGAATCAAGACCTCAAACAAAGGAAAAGTTACCGTGAACTTTGTGGAGTTTGCAAAGCGCGACGGGGTAAAAACCGATCCCTTTATCAACGATTTCCGCGAAGCGGTTAAGGACATTCCCGGAGCTGCTGTTACCGTTGGAAAAGAGGCTATGGGCCCTCCCACCGGAAAACCAATCAACATTGAGATGACCGGCGACGACCTTGACGAGTTGGTTGTTACAACCAACCGCTTCAAACGTTATATCGATTCCCTTAAAATTGAAGGGATCGAAGAACTGAAGACCGACTTCGACGTCACGAAACCCGAGATACTTGTGGAAATCGACCGTATCCGCGCAAACCGCGAAGGCATCTCCACAGGTCAGATTGGACAGGAACTGCGTTTTGCCATCTTCGGGCTGGAAAGCTCCAAGTTCCGCGAAGCAGAAGACCAATACCCCATACAGCTGAGGTTTCAGGAAGACCAGCGGACCAACATCGACCGGCTGATGAATGCGAAGATCACCTATCGCGACATGAATTCCGGCCTGGTGCGACAAATCCCGATGAGCGCTGTTTGCAAAGTCAGCTACCCCAATTCATACGGAGGTATCAACCGCAAAGACGCCAAACGGATCATTAACATCTATTCGAACGTGGTATCAGGCTACAATGCCAACGAGATTATCGCAAGCATTAACAGTGCCATCCCACAGTTTGTGAAAGAAGAGACCGTCGACATCAAGATAACCGGAGAGCAGGAAGACCAGAAAGAGTCGAGCGACTTCCTGAGCAAAGCTATGCTCCTGGCACTCTTCCTGATCATGTTTATCCTTATAACCCAGTTCAACTCCCTCTCAAAACCCCTTATTATCATTACTGAGGTAATCTTCAGTATCATCGGGGTGCTGCTTGGGTTTATCATAACCGGAATGCCTATTTCGATTACCATGACAGGTATGGGAATCGTTGCCCTGGCAGGGATTGTGGTTCGTAACGGGATTCTTCTGGTTGAGTTCACCGACAAGCTTATTGAAAAGGGACACAAAACCAAAGAAGCGATCATCGAAGCAGGAAAAACCCGTATCACACCGGTTATGCTTACTGCAACGGCTGCCATTCTGGGACTTCTTCCCCTGGCAATCGGTTTTAATATCGATTTCGTGGGATTGTTCAGAAGTTTTGAGCCACACATCCACTTCGGAGGAGACAATGTTATGTTCTTCGGACCCTTGTCGTGGGCGATCATTTTTGGTCTCACCTTTGCAACTTTCCTGACACTAATCTTTATCCCGGTAATGTATTATATCATGTACGCCGGAACTGTATATGTGCAGCGTAAAACAAAGCAGTTGAAATCGAAAAACGATTTCAAGGATCTGGTATAAATATCAAATACATACTTAATCTCTGTGGTTTTTTGGGTGGTTTCCGCTCAAAAAGCCACAGATTTTTTTTATAACAATGCCCTATCTTTTTGTACTTTAGCAAAAGGATAATACACACAGAGTTGAACCGTTTTTCCCAAGTTTTTTTTTCTGTACTTTTTCTCCTGCAAGCAGCATCGCTGTTTAGCATGGAGCCGAACGACAGTTTGGTCATTGTTTCCGGTGTTTCCATTTCCGGCAACAAGGTGAGTAAGGAGAATATTATCCTTAAAGAGCTTAGCTTTAGTGTGGGCGACAGTATTTCGAGGGAGGAATTGGCAACGACCCTTGAGAGAAGTCGCGAAAACCTTCTGAACACCGCTCTTTATAATTTTGTCACTATTACCTACGCTGCGCTCGAACAGCTGAAAATACACGTACACATCTCGGTAATTGAAAGATGGTATATCTGGCCCTCCCCCATTTTTGAGCATGCCGAACGAAATCTGGGGGCGTTTATCCACGACCCGGATTGGGACCGGATCAACTATGGCGGACAGATCAACTGGAGTAATTTCAGGGGACGAAACGAGTTGCTCAAACTCAAGCTCAGATTCGGGTATAAAGAACTTTTTGAAGTCTTTTATGACAAGCCTAATTTCGGGAGAAACCAGAATCACGGGATCAACCTGGCGGTAAACCAAACCCGCCAACACGAGGTAAATGCTGCAACGGTAAACAATAAACCGGTTTATGTCGGGAATAACAACTCCTATCTTAGCGATTTCCTGAACCCATACCTCTCCTACACCTACAGAAGCTCGCTGTATACGCGTCATTTCATTACATTACTCTATTATAATCTTACCTATAGGGATTCTCTGACCCATGAATTCTTTACCGGTTTGCCCTATGGAAAGAACACCGACTTTCTTTTATCGGAATACTCCTTTGAATACGATTACCGGGATTCCAGATCCTACCCCCTTACAGGAAATTACTTTCGTGTGGGGCTGAGGCGCAGGGAAATGCTTTTTCAAAGCAAAGATATTCATTCGAAAACCAGTCTGCTATTTACGGCAACGCATCACCGTATGCTCACGAAAAGACTCTTTTACAACGATGCCCTTCGTATGCAGCTTTCAAAAGACATTTATGAACCGAAAGTCTACCGTACAGGTCTGGGTTACGGCCCCTATCTCAGGGGATACGAGCTTTATGTGGTTGAGGGGAACAGTCACGCTTTGATGGTGAACAACCTGAAATATTGCATAATGCAGGAAAAAAGCTTTAACCTGATGTATATCCCCTGGTCGCAGTTTAACCCCGTCCATTTTTCCATGTATGGCAATTTGTTTTTTGATTTGGCTTATGTCCACAGTAAGAATTATGGCGTTCAGGGCAACACCTTTGTGAACCGCGCTTTGTACACCGCAGGCCTGGGTCTCGATCTGGTAAGTTATTACGATCAGGTCGTGCGACTGGAGCTCTCTCTGAACCGGGAGGGTCAGGTGGGATTTTTTATCCATACGGAACTGCCTTTTAGTCGATGGTGATTTCGGTGCCTTCGGCAAGCTCAGGCACCATTGAGACTTTCCATGGTGCCTTCGGCAAGCTCA
>CAMAZH010000102.1 GCA_945863035.1 Chitinophaga pinensis
CAATTCGGGTTTTTGCCCTTTTATACTCCGAAAAATTCCCTTTTCGTAATTGCCGGTGAACCAATCGGTCTTCCAAAGGAATCGGTTCTTTCCAAGGATTCTCATGGATTTATCGCCACCACACGACGGGAGTCGTGCGGCAGCGGGGGGAAAAATGGAAGTAAGCCTCACTACCTAAAATTATAACAATAACTTATTGAAGGAATAATTGGGAACAAAGTATATGAATACAGTTTTTTATTTCCTTTTTTATCATAATCGAAATACAAATAGTATGGATTCATGTGATTATAGGCATTGTACAGAGCTATAGTAAAAACCCTTGTTCCCCTTTGCATTTCTTTTGAAAAGTTTAAACTGATATCCAGTCGATGATAGGATGGCTCGCGATAGTTATTACGCTTTTCATATATGTGGGCTTCATCATAGAAATAGGAGACATAATTCCTGTTAGCCCAATAAAGTACAAATTGATCATATTTGGCTAAAGGCAGGGTAATTGCCTTACCCGTAGAGAAAATCCAGGTAACAGACATGTCAAGTTTATCATTGAATTTGTGGCTGCAGGTAACAGAAAAATCGTGCCTCCTATCATATCTGTATGGAAAGGACAATCCGGAATTGATTTTTTCAAACTGCCGTGAATTTTTTGAAAGTGTATATGAAATCCATCCGGTTGTTTTGCCTTTATTTTTCTGTAGGAGAAACTCCAATCCGTAAATTGTTCCTTTTCCATCTTTTTCAACTTTTTCCTGCCAGTCTGTTGGCCCTGAAAAGAAGGAAGCTCCTTCACTGAATTCAATTAAATTTTTCATGTTTTTATAAAACCCTTCAACAGTCCATGTTATCGATTTTGAAGGTGTAATTTTTCCTGCCAAACCCATTACAAGCAAGGAAGACTTTTGAGGGGGTACATCCTTTGTAGCTGGTACCCATAAGTCAGTTGGTAAACCGGCATCATTATTGGATAACAGATGAACTGGCTGCATCATTCGTGTGTATGAAGCTTTTAGGGACAAATTTTCATTTATTTCACAATTGCTGATGATCCTTGGCTGAAGTGAATAATACGATTTCTTACTTTCCAAAAAAGAAGAAAAATGCAATCCAATATTCAGGGATATGGCTTTTGTAATGTGAAACACATCCTGAATATAAGTGAACATCTCCACCGGCTTTTTCATATTTGATCCATAAGTGGTATCTATATCGTTGTTGATATTACCATTTTGCAGAATATGATTCATTGTAGGTATATATCTATGCGCAGTGGCTCCACCTCCATATTGAATGTGATGATCTGAGAGAAAATAATCAAAATCGATTTTACCAATAAAATCATCGATGGATGAATTTAAATGATTTGAAATGGTTCCAATTGATTTATTATTTTGTTTATCAGCCTTGTAAACATCAGATTCCGAATTGTAAAAAAAATTCGTGTAGCCGAGGGTTAAATTACTGAATAACTGTCTGGAAAAAAGGTGATTCCATCGAAATGCATAACTACTATTGCCCCAGTTCAGGTCATTTTGACTTTTCAGTTTATATGGAAAAGAAGGACTGACACTAAAATCGTTTTGTTTAACAAAAAAACGATCCCGACCTGAATAAATGCTGAAGTAAAGACGATTTTTTTGATTTATTATATGGTTAATCTTTGAGTTGAAGTCATATAAAGTGTAGCCTGGTGAATATTTTCCCTGACTTTGAATCAAGTTGTATCCTCTTGTAAAAAGATCATACAGACTTCGCCTGCCGGAAATTATAAAGGATGTTTTTTCTTTTTTAATTGGACCTTCCAGTGTAAATTTACTGCTTATTATACCCACAGAAACATTGCCTGAATATTTTGTCATGTTTCCTTCTTTCATCCGGATATCCATTATTGATGACAGTCTACCGCCATAACGCGCCGGGAATCCCCCTTTGTAAAGTTCTACACTTTTAATTGCATCAGGATTAAATACTGATATAAATCCGCCAATGTGATTTACATAATAAAGGGGGATATCATCCAAAAGCATAAGGTTTTGATCTGGACTGCCACCTCTTATAAAAATTCCACTGGTTCCCTCCTTTCCACCCTGAACACCAGGCATTAATTGGAATGCCCTTAGCACATCGGGTTCCCCCATAAATGCCGGGATTTGCTTTATTTGATCAATGGAAATCCGGACATTGCTAATTTCAGGTGAGTTGAGCGTACTGTAGTCAGGTGTAACAATCACTTCGTTCAGGATTATACCGTATTTTAAAGAAATATTTAGATCTGAATGATCTTTTGTAGAAAGCTCAATGTATTTTGTATTATAACCAATATAACTGAAAACCAATTTAGCTGTATCACTTTTTGCCAGAGATATGCTATAAAATCCAAATGAATTTGAGATTACCCCTTTTTTACTTTTTGAATCATACACATTTACTCCAACCAATCTTTCCTTTGACTGACTATCTTCGATGAAGCCGTTTACAATTACTTGTGTATAAGCGAAAGTTGAAGAAAACAATATAAGTAGTGCCAGTATCCTTCTCATTTACTAATTTTTTTCAAATTTGTAATAGCTTTGATTGTAAGCAGCAAAAATTCCATAGCCACCTTCAATATTGCTATACATTGCAACCGGATCACCAATAAGGGGCATGAAAAATGGCACTTCAGCCTTATTACCAACCTGTTTATTATAGCTGTGCCTAAGCCAATATTTCCTGTAATTGTAATATGCATAACTGGTATTTCGTAATATAGCATAATGATCTCTGGGAGTAGGTGCAAATGGCTTTAAAAACTCCCCTCCATTAACCGCGCTAATAAATTTGATTTTTAATTGAAATTGCTGCCCATTAAATAAGTTATCAGTAAAAATATAGGTAAATGGGTTCAGGTCTAATTCACTATCTGCTTTTATTACAGGATCAGGAATAGCAGGTTCACACATAAAATCAACCCAATATTTTGAGGTAAACTCATTTGGAAATCCTTGAATAATGAAAAAGAGTTCATAATAATTATTTTTTGGCAAATCATTAAAAAGGATTTCATAATCAATATGAGGGTCACCGTATTCATCGAAAGTATTACCACTTATGCGACTACCCCGACTAACTATAACTGTTTCAGGAACTGTATCTTTGGCAGTCACATCATTGAAACCTTTTGCTTTTACTGTAATTGAATACTCATTTCCCGGAATAGGACGATGTGCAGAGGAAATGTAATTCCCTTGTTTGGAGTATTCCAGGTCTTCAAGCAATAGCCCATTTTCACTCAATAAGACTGTAGCATTTTCAATAAATGATGGTTCACTTGAAAGAATTGTGCTGGTTGCTCTTACATTAACACAGAAAAAACTGTCTGGACATATTAATGCATTAACCACCAATTTTTTCTCAAAATCAGGGATTTTATAATTCAATTCTTTGGAACAGCCTGATATGGTAAAGAAAATGCAAATTGCAATCGGAATTCTCATAGTATTTTGAAAAAAAGCCAAATACTTTAAAAAGTATTTGGCTTGAGTTAATATTACCACGTATATACTTGATTCCCTTTAGGGCCAAATGTCCATGTAATAGTCCCATGAACCATAAATGCATCAGCAAAAAATTTTGGGTTGGAGGACCATGCTCCATGAGGCGTAAGGTTTATAGATGCATGATTTACTCCTGTTTGATTATAATAAAATGGGGCTGTCGGACACATATAACTTGGATTTACGCCACAACTGTATGCTGGCAAATAATTTTTAGTTGTCTCATAGAGCCCACAACCAAATTGAATATATGGATCATTGGAAAAATCTTTATATGAATATTCCCAACTTGCATTTAAGATTAAACGGGCTGCATAACTCCCATAAACCCAATTGCCCCAGAAATTTTTTTCTTGTGCTTGTGCGTGGACACTGAAGGTACAGTTTAATTCTTGTGAGCAGTAATAACTATAATTACTCCCAATGTGCTCAGAATGACCATCAACCCATACTTTAATTCTTTTTTGGTCATTGCCTAACCAATTTTTATCAAAGTAATACCAATCCATTGTTTGTGTCCAATTATTAGTCCAATCTTCCTCAGACGTTTCATTAGTAATTTTTTTGCCAATTTCATTTAATTCAGCAACAATAATGTTATTATCCAATGTATTACTATCAAATGTACTTAATTTCTCAACCATACTAAAATCTCCGTCTTTTATAATTTTCATGCCTCCTACTGTAAACTTGAAAATCCGACCCTCAACCACTACAAGTCCATCAATATTAATAACACTTGCTACAGTTTTATCAAATAAATTCAAATCAAAATATTGCCCACCGTCACCATCATCTACCAAAGCTATTATTTCTGCTTCAAGTGCTTCATTGTATTCTTTTGAATGAATTTGAGGTTGATTAAGATAGAATTCCTGTTCATCTTTTGGTAAATTTTTCATGTGATTATTAATGGAATCCTCCGCGAGCAATACTTTTGAAAAAATACTTGCAGGAGTTTTAATACCTAATCCTTTCTCCCAATTATCAACGGCTTTTCTATTTGATGAAGCGATCTCAAGTTTGGTAACATCAAAAGCAATTTTACTATCAAATGAAAGCATGCCGTTAACAACTTGAATTTCGTAAGAAGGCTGAAATACCTCTTGATTTTTTTCAAAAACAGGAGCAACTTCGGAGGGAACAGG
This sequence comes from Chitinophaga pinensis, assembly GCA_945863035.1. Taxonomy (GTDB): domain Bacteria; phylum Bacteroidota; class Bacteroidia; order Bacteroidales; genus JACJXF01. Next base: position 4,685 of record CAMAZH010000102.1, read on the forward strand.
AATGGAATCATTATTACAGCTTTGAATAATTAACGAAACAAAGCTTATAATTATTAATGGTAATATATTTTTTCTTTTCATATTTGTAATGTTTCGAATAAAACTTAGGTTTTCCTCATCCCTAATACCTCGCAAGTAAATTAGGGATGAGTTTTTTTAATATTTTTTTTCTGGCAAGATTTAAAACTCCCCAATCCAAATTTTAACCTGGTTATAATTGGAATCTTCTTTCGTTTTGTCTTTTTTTTTAAATAAGATGTAAGTGTATATTTTGTAGATAGGGAGTTGAGCAAATAGTAAATGCTCTCAAGTAAATTTTTATTCTTAACGGGTATTTACCTATGCATTGTTTTTTATATGCCATTTCAGACAAATTTGTCAAATAAGACTATAATCAAATTTAAACTCCTACACTCCAATTAACTCGGAGTAAACCTCCATTCGTCAAAATGTTTTAATCTTTTTGGTCCTTCCATTGAATATCAATGTTAAAATTTCCTCTTTTTTTATAATAATATGTTCTGCAAGTTCTACTATACTTTATTGGTGCACCTAGTTCTTTCATTTCAAACAGTATGTCATACAATCTACTCACAGAAAGGCTAAGTTTCTCGGCAAATTCAATAGGAGTTCCTGTAGATTTCAAAGTAATAAGAAGGTCAACTCGTTTCAAACGGTTGATCACTTTTAGGCTATTCATAATGTATTAGGAGATAGTAAAGATTTATATGAGTTAGTAATTCAATATTAATACATCACTAATTTTTTTCTGTCTCTATCTCTTAATACCCAAAAAGCAAAATTATTACCCAAAAAATCGAACTTTATTTTACTTTTTCTGAAAATTAAATCTGGAAGCTATTTAGTGCAACAAATCGTATATATGAATAATTTGAAATCCGGGAAAGCCTCTTTTCGCGCCTAAGCAGGTTTTGCATTTTTTTTAGGCTATCTCCCTCATTTTTTTGTAATTTTAAGCTGATTTTTTAAAATTAAACACATTAACTAACAGAATCCATCATGAACCCAATAGTAAGCATTATCATGGGAAGCACTTCCGATCTTCCGGTTATGAAAGAAGCAGCAAAAATACTCGATGACTTTGAGATCCCTTTTGAGATCAACGCCCTTTCGGCGCACCGCACGCCGGAGCAGGCAGCTGAATTTGCGAAATCGGCAGTTGACCGTGGCGTGCGCGTTATCATTGCCGGGGCAGGAGGTGCCGCTCATCTGCCGGGGGTAATGGCAGCCTTTACCCCACTGCCGGTGATTGGCGTTCCGGTGCGTTCCTCAATTTCAATCGACGGATGGGACAGCATTCTCTCCATCCTGCAGATGCCTCCGGGAATACCTGTAGCTACCGTAGGTCTCGACGGAGCCAGAAATGCAGGGATACTTGCCGTCCAGATTCTCGCTACCGGCGACGAGCAGATCATGTCGAAGATGCTGGCATTCAAGGAAGAGCTTAAAGACAAAATTATCCAGGCCAACGAAGAGCTCAAGGCAATAAAATATAAATTCAAAACCAATTGAAACCTTCAAGGATATACAACAGAGTAACCAGGGAAAACATCCTCCCTTCAGTTCTTCTGTTGTGTATCCTGAGTTTGACTTTCCCCGCTCTTGCCCAGGAAAACTTCCCCATTGGAGGAAGAGCCGCCGCCCTTGCCAATGCCGTTGTTATGGAATCCGACATCTGGTCGGTATATCATAACCAGGCCGGATTGGGCGAATACCACAATTTCGCCATCGGCTTTCATCACGAAAACAAATATGTCATTGAAGAATTCGGACTTCATGCCCTGGCCCTGTCCCTGCCGGTAAAATCCGGTACCCTCGGACTTTCATATACCTATTTCGGTTTCCCAAAATACAATGAAAGCAAGCTGGGACTCGCTTTTGGAAAAAGTTTTGGAGAAAAGCTCTCTGCCGGAGTACAGATGAATTACCACTATGTTTATATCACAGACGAATATGAAAACCGCCATGCCCTCACCGTCGAAGGGGGAATCCAATACAAGCCAACAAGAACTCTTCGCATAGGTATTCACGTTTTCAACCCTACCCGCTCGCGCCTGTCGCCTGTAAACATCGACACGCTCGTTACAACCCTTAGAGCCGGAATTAGCTACTCCCCCCTTGAAAAACTCTGGATGGCCCTGGAAACGGAAAAAAGCCTGAACTACAAACTCCGGCTTAAGGCAGGCATTGAATATGAGATCCTCGAAGGCCTGTATCTTCGAACCGGAATAATTACCCATCCCGTTCAGAACACCTTCGGACTTGGGTTCAAAATCAAAAGAATCGACGCCGACGTGGCTTTCACCAATACCCAAACCCTCGGCCTGGTTCCGCATTTCTCGCTGCAGTTCCGTTTGAATAAAAAAGTTCCAATCGAAGGCTGATTTTTTCATTTTCGTCACATTAAGGATTGACACTTGATTGTTTCCCACATCAATCCTTATGCTTCGAAAGCTCATTTTCGCGCTTATCATGATCCCGTTACCGGGCTTTATTCCCGGGAGGGATGCCGTTGCTCAGATCACCCCTGCCGACGGAAACACCACAATCTCCGAAGTGCTGGGTGAAGCCGTTTCTGCAGACGACGGCGAATCCGACCCGGCTATGCTGGCCGATGAAATGGCGTATTTCCTCGACCATCCCCTGAACCTCAACACCGCAACACAGGAGGAACTCCGGCAACTGCACCTTCTCACCGAATTCCAGATCTTTTCGCTAACCGACTATATCCGCGAGAATGGGGAACTTCTTTCGATCTTCGAACTGCAGCTGGTTTATGGTTTCGACCCGGATCTTATTACCAGACTGCTTCCCTTTGTAAACCTGTCGTCTCAAAATACCAAATCCGGCAAGCTCTTCGGGTCGCGCACACGATTGAAACAACTCCTTGTTTTTCGCACGGGCGTGGATGGGAACACAAAATCGGGATTCATCCCCGACACCAGCGGCCGGAGCGATTTCCAGGGTGACAACCGCGCTCTTATGCTTCGTTACGAAGCCGGGATTTCAAATATTGGCTTCGGCTTTACAATGGATCAGGATGCGGGAGAGTCCTTTCACACAGAAAGCCGCAAATTCGTTCCCGATTTCAACTCGGCATATTTGGAATACAGAAGCCGGGGGGCTTTAAAGAAAATCGTTGTCGGTGATTACAGGGTCTCATGGGGACAAGGCCTTGTGCTCGGCGGTTACGGCACACGCAAGGGAACGCAGGTACTCATCTCCCCCGTGACAACAGGAATTAAGAAATACAGCTCAGCGGGTGAGAACGATTTTTTCAGGGGAGTAGCTGGTTCGTGGGAATGGGGAAATTTTAATATCGATCTTTTCGCTTCCCGGATGAGAACCGATGCGGGCTTGCATTTTCCTGACAACGACAGCCTGCAGGACTCCTATTTTACATCGCCCGATGCGTCGGGACTTCACCGGACTCAGAGCGAACTGAGTAAAAAGGACGCTGTAAAGAGCAGCTGTCTTGGAGCTCACACCCATTTTCGCAGGGGTAATTATGTTTGGGGATTAAGCTACCTGAACCAGCAGTTTAGCCATACCTGGGTGAGGAACAGCACGGCATATACCGGAGAAACTTTCGAATCCGGCACGAACCTGCAAAATTTCGCCACCGACTTCAAAGCCAGTCTGGGCAAAGCTTCTGTATTTGGCGAGCTGGCAGCCGACACAAAAGGTAGGATGGCTCTTTTCGGGGGAGTTCTGGCAGAGTTGCACCCGCTTGTTAAAGTATCCATGGTTTACAGAAACTATAAGCCCGATTATCTGGCTCTCAGATCTTCCGGGTTCGGGGAGAGTCAGGGAACAAAAAACGAGAAAGGCTATTACCTCGGCTTGCAACTTTATCCATGGAAATATCTTAAGGCGGAGCTGTATGCCGATCACTACAGCTTTCCGTTTCTGAGGTACACAAGCACTAGTCCCTATTCGGGCAACGATTACCTGTTGAACCTCAGCTTTTATCCCACCCGTGAATTCACTCTGGCCATTCGTTTGCGTTATGAGAAAACCCGGGAGCGCTCAACCTCAACAATAACGGGAATTCCAGCTATGGAAACCGTCCAAAAAGGCGGATCCCGGCTCGAGCTGAACTATGTGATGAGCAAAAACCTGAAGCTTAAATCAAGAATCGAATTCAGCTATTACCAGGTGGTCCGGGAGAGTATGAGCATCGGGTTTTATTCGGGACACGATATGAGTTTTGCTTCCAACTCACAAAAGTACAGACTATGGCTGCGTTATGCTGTTTTTGATATCCCCGGCTGGGACAACCGGATTTACGCATACGAAAACGACGTTCTTTACAGTTTCTCGGTTCCCGCTTTCAATTCCAGGGGATCCCGCTTTATCATCATGGGAAAAGCAGAACTCCTGCCAGGACTGGAACTGAACTTGCGGTATGCCATAACTCAATTTCAGGGGATAAGAACCTGGGGGTCGGGAAGCGATGAGATAAGCAGCGGAATGGATTCGTACCTTACCTTTCAGATGAGACTGAAGTTGTAAGCCAAATCCTATAAAAAGGAAACGGGGTCAATCAACCTTGATATCCTTGATATTGATCTGAATTGTCGACTCTCCCCTGAAGACATTTTCATCGAGAGAATAGCAGATGTCGAAACCCTGTCCACCTGAAACTTTCGGGAATAGCTTGCCCTGCTGGAAGGCAATAGCGGGAAAGACCTTGTAGGGGTCTTTTTCATGCACGAGTGACAGTTTCAGGTGCTCGGCGTTCATTCCCACCGGTTTGCCCGCGCCGTTGTCAGACACGTTTTCGGTAAGAAACACCGGAGCCATGTTTTCCGGCCCAAAGGGCTGAAACTGCTTAAGAATCCTGAAAAACTTTTCGTTAATATCGGATAGTTCCAATTCGGTGTCGATCTCTACCACCGGGATCAGCTGATCGGGATGGATCTTTTCCTGAACCACTTTCTCAAAACGTTCCTGAAAGGAGTTTACATTGTTAAGTTTCAGGGTAAGGCCCGCCGCATATTTGTGTCCGCCGAAGTTCTCCAGCAAATCACTGCACTCCTCGATAGCCTGATAGAGATCAAAGCCGTTTACCGACCGGGCAGATCCTGTGGCAAAGCCGTTGGAGCGGGTAAGGATTACCGTGGGCCGGTAATAATGATCCATAAGTCTGGAGGCAACGATACCGATGACGCCTTTGTGCCAGTTGGGATTGAAGAGCACGGTGGACTTGCGGTTTTTCATCGATTCGTCCATTTGAATCATGGTAAGAGCTTCCTGGGTGATGGACGAGTCGACGTTTCTCCGGGTGGAGTTGAAGTCGTTGATTTTGTTGCCCATCAGCAGAGCCAGGCCGGTATCGTCGGAAACCAGCAGTTCAACCGATTTGCTGCCCGATTCCATCCTTCCGGCTGCGTTGATCCTGGGACCGATTTTAAAAACGATGTCTTCGATGGTTATGTTTTTGTTCTGAATGCCCGAAAGTTTCATTAAGGTGAGAATGCCGGTGGACGGTTTCTCATTGATCTGCTTCAGCCCGAAAAAGGCCAGCACACGATTCTCCCCAACGATGGGAACGATATCCGAGGCAATACTCACAACAACAAGATCGAGGTACTTAATTATATTTTCGAAAGGGAGGTTGTGGTTCGACTGAAAAGCCTGTATGAGTTTGAATCCCACTCCGCAACCCGACAATTCCTTGAAGGGATAATTGCAGTCGGACCTCTTGGGATCAAGCACGGCATAGGCTTCCGGGATTTCTGCTCCCGGGGTGTGGTGGTCGCAAATGATGAAATCAACTCCTTTTGAGTTCGAATATCCAATCTTTTCGTTTGCCTTGATGCCGCAGTCGAGTGCAATCACAAGCCTTATGCTGTTAGCAGCTGCAAAGTCGATACCTTTTATGGAAATGCCATATCCCTCATCGTACCGGTCGGGAATGTAATAGATGATATCCGGGAAAAAATCTTTGAAGTAGCTGTACACTAATGCTACAGCCGTGGTTCCATCTACATCGTAATCCCCGTAAACCATAACTTTCTCTCCCGAAGCAATCGCGCGGTTGATGCGATCTACAGCGCGATCCATGTCTTTCATCAGAAAAGGATCATGCAGAATGCTCAGTTCGGGACGGAAGAAAAGGCGGGCCTCTTCAAAGGTCCGGATACCCCGCTGCTGAAGAAGATTGGCAATAGGGCGCTCTACTCCCAGCACATCCTGAAGATGCTGTAACACATCCTCTTCGCCCTGTTGTTTGATAATCCAATTCTTAATCATTGTTTCTTTGCTTTCGGTAATTTAGTCAGACCTGATTCGGCGGGTACAAAAGTACAAATATCCCTCCAATAAACGGCCTGTTTTAAATCAAACGGCGCGTAAAAGCATAAAGGTATTTAAATCAGCCTGTTTATAACCTTAATGTGATGAGATTTGAAAAATCAGCCATGTCTTCCCTATAATTCCATTATATTTGCCAAAATTTTCAACATACATAAAATGAGTCACCCGCAATTGAGCGAACAAGAGCAAGTTCGCAGAAACTCCCTCGAAGAAATCCGGAAAATGGGTATTAATCCCTATCCGCAAAAAGCCTACCCGGTATCGCACAAAGCTGAAGACATAAAAAAGGGATACCGACCGGAAGAAAACAACTTCCAGGATGTTAGCATTGCCGGCCGTCTGATGAGCCGCCGTATCATGGGAAAAGCCTCTTTTGCCGAAATACAGGACGATTCGGGCCGGATGCAGATTTACATCAACCGGGATGAGATTTGCCCCGGTGAAGACAAATCCCTCTATAACGACCTTTTTAAAAAGCTTCTTGATATTGGCGATTTCATCGGTATAAAAGGTTATGCATTCATTACTCAGACGGGCGAGCTATCCGTTCACGCCAAGGAACTAGAGCTTCTCAGCAAGTCGCTCCGCCCCCTCCCCATCGTTAAAGAAAAAGACGGTCAGCTTTTTGATGCCGTAACCGACCCGGAATTCAGGTATCGCCAGAGGTATGTTGACTTGGTTGTGAATCCTGAGGTACGGGAAGTTTTCCGCAAAAGGACACAGATATACAATTCCTTCCGCGAGCTTTTCAACAGCAAAGGCTATCTGGAGGTTGAGACTCCGGTTCTCCAGCCTATTCCCGGGGGAGCAACAGCACGCCCCTTTATTACCCACCACAATGCACTCGACATACCGCTTTACCTGAGAATTGCCAACGAGCTTTACCTCAAGAGGCTTATTGTAGGGGGATTTGAAGGCGTTTATGAGTTCTCGAAAGATTTCAGGAACGAAGGGATGGATCGCACCCACAATCCAGAGTTTACCGTTATGGAAATTTATGTGGCCTACAAAGACTACAATTGGATGATGGATTTTACCGAGGAGATGATCGAGAAAGTGGCAATGGACCTTCACGGAACCACCAAAGTAAAAGTGGGCGACAGGGAAATCGACTTTAAGAGGCCTTTCAAACGGATCAGCATGATCGATTCGATAAAGGAGTTTACCGGAATTGACATCAATGGCATGAACGAGGCCGAATTGCGGAATGTTTGCAAGCAACTGCATATAGAAGCCGACGAGACCATGGGCAAAGGGAAGCTTATCGATGAGATTTTCGGGGAAAAATGCGAGCATAATTATATTCAGCCGACATTTATTAAGGATTATCCGGTGGAGATGTCTCCCCTCTGTAAAAAACACCGCGACAACGATCAGCTTACCGAACGCTTTGAGCTTATGGTGAACGGCAAGGAACTCTGCAACGCTTACACCGAGCTGAACGATCCCATCGACCAGCTGGAACGTTTCAAATCACAGCTGGAGCTGTCGAAAAAGGGTGACGAGGAAGCCATGTTTATCGATATGGATTTTGTAAGAGCCCTCGAATACGGCATGCCCCCGACATCCGGCATGGGAATAGGCATGGACCGTTTGACGATGTTGATGACAAACCAATCGAGCATACAGGATGTGCTGTTCTTCCCGCAGATGAAACCGGAGAGACAGCAAGAGCAAGAGAGTGGGAGCAAGAGGGAGGAGTACCAGGCAATCGGGGTGCCGGAGGAATGGATAGAGCACTTGCAGGCATTGGGATATACAACTGTTGCAAAGATTAAAGCAATTGATAAACCCGGCAAACTGCATCAGGAGATGATGGGGTATAGGAAGAAGAATAAGCTGGAGATTGGGACGGTTACGGTGGAGGATGTGGCAAATTGGATTAGTTAATTTGAAAATTTGAAAATGAGCTAATTATAATTTGGCCTCAATCGGATGAGAACATTGAACAGTTTTGTGTTATAAGCAACCCGGATTGATGCTATATTTACAGAGTAAAAAACCTCAGATTACCTTACTCACATGATTGCAAAAAAAAGAACTTTTGCATTGGTCATTTTTGCCATAGTTCTGCTATCGGCCATGATAGAATCCTGCCAACCCAATAAGAATGCCGGCAGCTATCAGGGAACCCCATTTTCCGACTCGGTTTATACAGCCGGAGTTCAGACTATTCCCGGAAAGCTGCAATGCGAATATTATGATTTTGGCGGGGAGGGTGTTTCATTCCACGATAGCGACACCATCAATGAAGGCAGCGGTGGACTTAATCCCGAGGACGGAAGATATATCAACGCATTCCGGAAAAATGAAGCTGTGGATATTTCCTACACAAAGGTCGACGATAGGCAAATCGATAACAATCCTTACAATTTCGTAGAGCCTGAAAAGGAACAGTTTTATATCGGATGGACAGCTCCCGGAGAATGGACAAAATACACGGTTAATGTAGCAAAATCGGGTACCTACCAGGTAGGGATCATGTATACCGCAAATCAGAATGCAAAGATTTCCCTAGCGGTAAACGACATCGACCA
>CAMAZH010000103.1 GCA_945863035.1 Chitinophaga pinensis
GTATTACTTGCCAGTCAAGCTTTTTATCAAATCCACTTCTTCTAGTTTATAAGGAGTTCCGTCAGGATGGAAAATCTCGTGAAACCACAACGGAGGTTCTGACCCATCGGGGATGGGTTCGCCCCAGGCATATTTAGTGTTCGATTTTCCTGCAACAAGCCCCCAATTAATCGCTCCGATATTTTGCTCTTTCAACATCGGCATGATGTTTGAAAATAGGCTGTTGTTGCGGCGAGCCATATATTCAGTACAAACCATTGGTCGGTTGTATATTTTAAGCGTATCAATAGCTGCCTGATGATTCTCGGGACTATCGTAATTATGGTAGGTGATGATATCGGAATTTTCAATCTGGTATTTATTCAGTTCAGTTAAAGTCTGATTCCAAACCCCTGATGAAAGGGGTTGTGAGGGACGAACTTCCCATCCCCATTCGAATACGTTTTTAAGTAAAGGGAGGGATTTGTTGCCATAGTTTGAGTTACCGGGTTCGTTGTACAAATCCCAAATGGCAATGCGCTTGTCGTCTTTAAATGCGGTCAGCACATCCTTAACATATGCTTCCAAAGTGGTAATGAGTGTTGTATCGCTGAACAGAAGATCGCCCGGATCGCGAACCCAACCCGAATTATGAATTCCTGGTTTTGGATCAGGCTGTTTGCCTGCCTGATAAGTCGGATTCCAGCAGTCGTCGAAGAAAACAAAAATGGTTTTTATTCCGTGTCTGTCGGCAATGTTCAGGTATGTGTCCATCCGACCTTTAAAGCCTTCCTTATCAACTTCCCAAGCAACATGATGCAGATATACACGCATAGCATTCATTCCAATTCCGGCAGCCCAGCCTAATTCCCGGTTAATGGTTGCAGTATCAAACGATTCGGCCTGCCAGGTTTCCAACTGGTTAATAGCTGTGCTGGGATTAAAATTACTCCCCCGCAGCCAGCCGTTTTCGTTTCCCCATTGCTGGGCCTGGATCTCGTTCCAACGTGTTGAAATAACTTGTTCTGCTTTAGGATTCTGTTGGCAGGCTGTCAATAGAAACATGCTGCAAACTGCTGATAAAAGGATGGAGATCTTCATAATTTTAAATTTGTTGTATTGAAATTTGATTCTTTATTTTTGTAAAACAGAGGGCTGATGATTACTGTTTTATTTTCCCTCCGCTATAATGCCAGGAATACATTGCAACAGGAGTTTGATAATAACTAAAAGTAATACTGTCGTTTTCAAACTTTCCATAAGTATGATATCCACTAAATGTGGAGTCTCTATAGTTAAAATTCAAATCAGGCAGCCAGTCCGAAACAATTATCCTTTGAAAATCGCTGTGTTTCTTAACTTCAATAGTATCATTATAAGTACTGCGTCGAGTTACCCAGATTCCGCTTGAGTCTACAACCCTCTGATATTTCACTTCGCAATTGTAGAATCCGGTAAAAGCGTTTCTGTAATCATATTTTGATGGATCTATAGTATCTTTTAGAATCTCGTATTGAAAATCAAGCTTAGCATTATTCGCATCAACGACTTCCAGAGTAAGCATTGTATTGCTTGTAATATTCATCGTAAAAGGACCTTCTCCAACAAATGATTCCGGATGGGTCCAATTGAATATATATGGGGATTTGCCTCCCGTAGCAACAATTATGAAAGTCGTTGAGATGCTGTCGTTTGGATAGCAGACAATACTTGTAAAAATAATACTTGCATTTAGACTTAACTGCTCATCATCATCCTTGCAGGAATGCGAAAGAAACATAGCTGTTAGTAGTAAAAGTTTAAAAACCGTTTTCATGTGTCGATGTAATATTAATGTTTACGTCTTTTTTATTGACTTCACACTTTAGTTTAATATAGTTTAGATACCAAACGGTCTGATGTGCCAGTTCAAATGCAATAGTGTATCTGAAAAAGCTATCCCTATACCAAATGTAGGGTTTCTTTTTTAGTTAATGGCCGAAGGTTTAGTTTTTTATTTATTGTTGTCCTGTAAAAATTCAAATATTGGTAACAATTCAGGAACACATATATGAAATCCCCCTCAAATATAATCTATGGCAACCAAATCTGAGGCATCCATTTGCTCTGAACTTCAAAGACCGAAGAAAATCAAATTTCAATCATGAAACCGTAGAAGGTTGCATGTGTAGCCATTGAATAGATGGAATATTCTCGAAAATGCACTATTTTTTGACATTTACAATTTGGTATTTGCATTTTGAATTTTGCGAGAGTTCTTCCTTGCTCGTTTCCCAAACTCCAACCTCTATATAATCCCCAGCTTCTTCATCAAAAACGAAGCGTTCAGCTTCTGACTGATGCCTTTTTTCAACTTGTAATCGAAGATCAGCTGGTCGTTGGTCAACTCCACCTCGAAACAGAAATTCTTAACCGTATCGGGATATTTGTTTTCAAGCTCACCTATTACAAGATCGTGCGTGGCAACAACTACAACTGCATTCTGACTCAGCAGTTTTTCAAGTATGCCGAGCGATCCGGTTTGCTTGTCTTTCGTGTTGGTTCCGCGGAGAATCTCGTCCAATACCACCAAAGTTCGTGGGTTCATGCGGGTATGCTCCATAATTTCTTTGATCCTTAGCAGTTCGGCATAAAAATAGGATTCGTTTTTGTAGAGGGAGTCCTGGATCTTTATGCTCGAAAGGATGTCGCAAGGAGTGAACTCAAATTCTTTTGCACACACCGGTGCTCCATTCATAGCCATAAGAAGGTTAACAGACAGTGTGCGCAAAAATGTGCTTTTTCCGGCCATGTTCGCCCCTGTAATAATGATTACCGAAGGAGATCCCATGAAATGAACCGTGTTGGGTACCCGTACATCCGGATGAAGCATTGGATGACCCAGATCTGTGGCACTTAGCCTGAACTCCTGACTGGAAATCCCTGGCCAGGAAACCTGATCCCTGTTATTAAAGGCAAAAACAGAAAATCCAAGAAGGGCATCCATTTCTGCCAGTGCAATAAACCATTGGGGAATTCGATCCTTGTGCAGCTCTTTCCATCGGGCAAGTCGACAATATACCTGAATGTCGAAAATGACAAGTGAATTTAAAATGAAGGAAGCCAGAATGTTATAACGCACATCAAAACTGTTCAGTAGCTTGTATAGAGATTTTAGCGACTGACTGGCTTTTGTATCCTGATGTTCCAGATTCTTTTGGAGATCGGCAAGATAAGGAGATTCAAACTTCTCGTTTTCGATCAACTTGATGAGTTCCATGTACTTTTCAAAGGTCTTTGCCGTATTGCCCAACTTATGGTGCGCCCTGCCGATAACTTTACGGTTCAGAAATATGATGAACATGCTAAGGATTATGGGAATTAGAAGCGAATTGACCGAAAAGTAGCCGGAAATAACCGTGGCAATCCATGCGGCATTGAACAACGGTACAGCAACTATTAAGACTCTGAGCAACTTAAGTTTTACGGCTTTTTCATCCAGCCACGACAGAAGGCTGTCGGTCTCGCTCCCTTTTTCATTGACAAACATTCCATAAGCCTGAAAATCTTGCGTGAAAGTGTACTTTTCCGATAATTCTTTAATCGCCTTTTGTTTTGCGACAATGAGGTTTTCGTCAAGTTGGGATTTGCAAAGTGTTTCTGCAAATCGCTGCTCCCCGATACGGGTAGAGCATCGGTTAAGGTATTGGAAGAGGGAGCCCATCCCGAAAATGTCGAAATCGTCTGCCAGATGTGGATTCAGGTATTGGAATTCCTCCCCGGTTTTTCGCTCGCTATACTGGTGATTCAGGAACCTGATCTCACTTTTGTTAATGCTCAGCTTATGTCCGAGAAATTTGATGCGGTAGGAATTCCGCAAATCCATTGAAACAGCAAGGAAAAAGAGAATAGCTGCAAATACTGCAGCCAGCAGAAGAATATACCGATCATGGGAAGTGAAAAACAGGAAAAGCAATGCAGCGAAAGAAACAAATGCAACAAAGCGAACCAGGTACAAATAGGAGTTTAACTTCTTTTTTCTTTGGAGATCGGATTCCAAAGCTCCGATCTCGGTCTGGTAAAAATTCAAAATAGGATTTTGCATATACTTTTTGGGAGAGGTTTAAAAAATCTGTGATTACTTTTAGTGTCAGATTTGTTTTTGAGTCAACTTTAGGAGCTCTTTCTGACAATAAGGTGGATAAAGGTAAAGGAAAAAATAATTTATTAACCAAAGAACGAATAGCAAAACGGGCAGAGTGATGGTGAAATCCCTCGAATTTGACTTGTCTGCACAACCAAAATCACTTTTTGTCAAAAGCATTTGTTTAAATCCTCAGAATAGCGTTATTTTATTAACAGATACGTTTTAACTCCTGTTGAACTGTTTCGCATGCGAGACTTAAGGCTAACGGCCCATGTGAAATAAATGATGCCCTTTCATCCTCTTTCTATTGAATCTTGCGTTGGATTCATATTTACCTTGTTGTTTTTTCTTCAAAAATCCATTCCGAATGAACAAAATTTACTCTGCCCCGCGATTTTCGCGTGCAACATTGTTTCAACTAATTCTTGGTTCTCTTCTTACTTTCCCTTTATCGGTAATTGCCCAGGAACCAGTCAGGGCCCTTCCGCATGAACCCTACCGTCCCGATTCCACTGTTACCGGCAAGAAATCAGCTCAGGCTGCATACAGTTATGCCGACTGCTGGAATGGCAGCTATTACAGCGATTATTACCTGTATTTTAAATGGTCCGGGTTTTATTTCCAGTGCGATTGCAGCAATGGCCATTATAACGTGCTTTTAACCATTGATGGAAAGCAATACTGGCCGGGTTGGTTTCCGGGTGCGACCTATTCGGCTTATGGCTGCAGAGTTGGTTTGGGCCCGGGGCGGACAGGAACTTACACCGATGTTTGCTATGAGGGGGGAGGGCACAATTATTTTATTTTCGGTTGCCTCAACAATTGCGGTGCCAATTGGCACAGTAATGGAAGCAGCTACTATTGGACTTCCCATATCAGGCCGCCAATTTCCCCGGTCGCTTCTCAGGCGAAATATGATTACCGAATCGACCTCTCATGGGATAAAACTACAGATATCCCAGATGCGGAACACGGATACATTATCTTGCGGGATGGTGTGGAGATCGCTAAAGTCTTCAACGGGCAGAGAACCTATTTGGATATGCTCGTCGGACCAGCCGAGTCCCATACCTACACCATATCCACAATTTGGCCGGATAATGAGGCTTACACACATATTTCAGCTGGGGTTTCTGTATTGGGAACCACTTTTGATATGAACCTTACCGCTTCGGACGACCAACCTTCAGCCATCAATCTTAACTGGACCAGCCTAAAAGGTATCCCCGGGAAAAATGGAAGCAGTTTAACATATTATAAGATCGACCGTTACGACGAAGCAAATGACAAAACTACGACCATCCCCGTGCAGATCGACAATTCCTCGAATAACTACCCCGATGAGAGCTCTTCACTTCTCCCGGGATACATGTACCGATACACCCTGAGACCTTTTCCCGAAGATGGCTTCTATCCCGATACGGCATGGGGCAAATTGCTTCCCAATGGACGTATCAAGGGTAAAGTGCTTTCACCAACAGGGCAGGGGGTGAAAAATATTAAAGTCTGCGCCACGCGTCTGGATGAGGTTCCTCAAGATACCACATCCACCTATTGCGCCCTTACCGACACCGCCGGAACCTTTGAAATCAGGAATATTTATTATTACCTGCAGTCAAAATTCAGGGTGGTGCCTTCACGGTTCGATCACGGTTTCGACCCCGTTTATGAAGAGCCAACACTTTACAAGGATGCCCCCTGGCTCGACGGGATCGTTTTTACCGATACATCTGCATTCACGGTCGAGGGAAGAATCATTCAGCCGGGTAACCGGGGAGATTGCCCCGTCGGCAATGTTGATATTTATATTAACGACCGTAGCACGCCGGAAGGTATGACAGATGAAAACGGGGTCTATGCATTCTCTGTCGGACAAATCGATAATTACTCCATCAAACCGGTACTGGAGGGGCACGGTTTTACTCCCCCGCAGTTGAAATACCTTGTAAGTTCCGATACTGTTCTGACCACCTTCATTGATACAACATGCTTTATACTTACCGGTTATGTCAATGCATCCTGCGATATTTTTATTGGCAGGGCCAAATTGGGTATCACCTCGGGTTTAGAAGGGGTGTATTGCCACGACACCATTATTATGACCGATACCCTTACCGGCTACTTCGAAATAAGGCTTCCGGCAAGGGAGTACGAGCTTAGCATCCTGGAATTTTTCTCAACAAACCCGGATGTTGAAAACTCTTCCGTTGTAATGTATTTTCCAACTTCCAAGGTGGATCTGACCTTTGGAAACGCAAACCTCGATTTGATATATCGTTCAGCCCCGGAATTGCTTATTGCAGGTTTCCCTGAATACGGGTGCGGAGATTACAAGGATGTGCCGGTTATCGGGCAGGGATATAAATATAATCTCGACTTTGAGGTGAGGGAGATTTTCGGGGAAAACAGTTGTTTGGCCAACAGTGGTTATGTAATTGTACAAAATCATGCAGGCAATGAGACTGAGAGAACCGACACGGTTTATATCGAGGGAGGTAAGGGGGAGTACTCCTTTATCCCTGGGGAGCCAAACCTTTTCGAACCTAATCTAAAGAACCTTACCTTCATTGCCACAATTGGCTCTGAATCCACCCTTAAATCACTCGATGTTCTGGTAGTGGGTAACAGACCTAGGGAACAGACATTTACCACTGTTTCCCCCGAGATCCCGTTTATGATCCTTCGCGACCCACCGGGCGATGCTTCCTATTCCTACCTTGAAGAAAGCACAACCACCGAAACAGCCATGCGCTTATCGGCATTGGTAAGCGGAAGCTTGAAAACCTGGGCTGAGGTCAAGGCTGGTATGAAATTCGAATCCGGGTTTGGAGTAACTTTTGAAACGGAAATATGGGGAAGTGTTCGGGGATCACTCGAAATTGGCGCATCCATTTCCCGACAGGATGAATTTACCCTTTCCATTTCCAACGGGGAAAGGTTCTCAACCTCTGGGAACCCACAAATAACAGGTGAAGCCGGTGATGTTTTTGCCGGATCGGCTCTAAACCTAATGTATGCCCTTACCGACGTTATCGCTTATGACCCCTCAACCTGCTCGGTCGATAAATCGGTTTCGCTCAGCATGGGCGTAACCGGATTTGCAACAACCTTCATCTATACCGACAGTCATATCAGGAATGTATTAATCCCGCAGCTTTCCTATCTCAGGAACTTTTATACCCTGAACAAAAACGACTCTGCAAAAATATACAGCGATCAGATCGATGTATGGCAGCAGACTCTCAAACTGAATGATGACCTGAAGATGCAGGGCAAGTTTATTGAAAACCGTTCTTTCAGTTCAGGATCCAGTTATGAAGCCTTCCAGGAAGTCGCTACAAGAAAGTCAACGGCATTGGCCTTCTCGATGTATATCGACGCTAGCGTTGCTGCTGAGGCAGGAATCGAAATCGGAGGTGTTGGGGTTAGCGGAGGCGTTGAGATAAAAGTCAGAACGGAATTTGGTGTTGGGGCTGACGTAATACAGATGGAAGCCCGGAAAACAGGATTCGTTTTGAACGATAACGATGGGAGCGACTATTTCAGTGTAGATATCCTTGGGGATGAGGTTTATGGCACCCCAATGTTTAAAACGGTCAGCGGGGCAAGCTCATGTCCATGGGAACCCGGCACCCAGCCAAGGGAAGGAGTGAGTCTCACCTCTGATATTTATGTCGATCATGTGGATGATCCCAACGGAATGGCTGTCTTCCACCTTACTTTAGGCAATACCAGCCAAAGCGATGAGGATATGATTTACAATCTGTATTTCGATCAGGGCAGTAATCCCGATGGTGCAATAATCACTGCAGGAGGAAGCCAGGTGCAAGGCGGGATACCCATACCGTATTATGTGGGTGCCGGGGGCGTGAAGGAAGCTACAGTAACGGTTCGAAGAGGACCGGAAGCCTTCGACTATGAAAATCTCTTGTTTACCCTCGTTTCCAGATGCGGCGATCCTGCAATTGCAGATTCCGTTTATCTGGATGTTCGCTTTAAAAGCCCTTGCAGTACAGTGCGATTAGCACTTCCCATGGAAAACTGGAGTGTCTCGGCTGCAAATAAAAGCAAGCTTAAGGTCAAAATCGATAACTATGACAGAGACTTGTTGGATTTCATCAAGCTTCAGATGGCACCTTCTGGCACAAACAACTGGCAAACCATAGCCTATATCGATAAAGCCAATCTGGGGCCCTCGTTCACCGAAAGCACCTTGTTGCTTGATCAGTTCAGCGATGGTGCCTATGACATTCGGGCTTTGCTTGAGTGTAACGCAGGAATTCAGTACTCGGAAACCAGAACGGGAGAAATCGACAGGCTTGCCCCGCACTTGTTCGGCCTGCCTGAACCCTCCGACCTGATACTGGAAACCGGCGATATGATCATGGCTTTATTCGACGAGAACGTGAACTGTCTCAAATTCGCCCCATCCCATCTTGTGGTAACAAATCTGTCAAAGAACCAAACGGTTACAGCATTCATGGGATGCAGCGGAGACCTGATTGCCATAATCCCGGATCTCACTCCTGGCTCATTTGAAGGAGATACTTTCAATGTAAAACTGTCGGGTATTGAGGACATGTATGGCAACCTGCTTTCGGAACCCGTTAGCTGGTCATTTGTGATTGCAGATGATCCGACTCCTCTGCCTACCGATGACACGGACAAGGATGGTATTATTAACAATGCCGATAATTGCCCATGGTCGCATAATCCGGATCAGGCAGATATGGATACTGACGGAAAGGGAGATGCCTGCGACGAGGATATCGACGGGGATGATATTCTCAATTCGGTGGATAATTGCATGAAAGCAATGAACCCCGATCAGAAGGATGAGAATTTGGATGGCATTGGAGATGTTTGTCAGGACATAACGGCTGTTGAATTACCCGGCAAACTGGAGGGCTTCCGCTTGCACACTAACCACCCGAATCCCTTTAACGAGTCAACTATTATTGGTTATAGTCTGCCGGTTGAGTGCCGTGTCATCATGAAGGTGTACGATGTTGTGGGGAATGAAATTGAAATCCTCATGAACGGAATCATGAAACCAGGAACCTGGGAAGTAACCTGGGACGCCTCCCGCTTTGATAGCGGCATTTATTATTGCACTGTTTTAGTGGAAGAAAAAGCCAGCAAAAAGCTTGCAATTAAAACAATCAAAATGGTAAAAACCAAATAACTAAACCATGCAGTAAGGAACCGGGATGCAGAGATGCTCCCGGTTTCTTTATCTAATATCCCGCAGTGATTACATACAAATTGATTTACAAGTCGGGTTTGCCGATTGTTAATGGCGTGATCAGGGTTCTCGGATAAATGAACTGAGGAATATATTTGTGTGTTCCTTCCGTTCCGGGAATACATATTTTCCCTACAGAAATGAAATAAATCAAGTATTTTCCCTACTTTTGCAAATTGTTTTAAAATTGGATGAACAGATCATGGTAAAAATTACATTTCCGGATAAGTCGGTCAGACAGTTTGAGAAGGGGATCACCGCCATTGAAATTGCCAAAAGTTTAAGCAACAGCTTAGCACGGGAAGTCGTTGCGGCTACTGTTAATGGTGAGGTGTGGGATGCAACCCGGTCAATCGACACGGATGCGGACCTGAAACTTCATAAATTTGATGATCCCGAAGGGAAGCATGCATTTTGGCATTCCTCTGCCCATCTTATGGCTCAGGCGCTTCAGTCGGTATTCCCCGGAATAAAATTCGGAATAGGACCAGCCATTGAAAACGGGTTTTATTACGATGTTGATCCGGGAGAGGGAAAACAAATCACTGAGGCTGATCTGGCTAAGGTGGAGGCGAAAATGAAGGAATATGCTGCTGCATCTGAAGAATATAAGAGAAGGCTTGTAACCAAAGAAGAAGCGATTGAGTTTTTCTCCAAAAAGGGGGATGAGTATAAGGTTGAACTGATCTCGGAACTTGAGGATGGGACCATTTCCTTTTATACCCAGGGGGATTTCACAGACCTTTGCCGCGGTCCGCACTTGCCCGACACCTCGCATATAAAAGCCATCAAGCTTCTCAGTATTGCAGGAGCCTACTGGAGAGGTGACGAAAAGCGCAGGATGCTGACCCGTATCTATGGCATAACTTTCCCCAAACAGAAAATGCTTGAGGATTACCTTGTAATGCTTGAACAGGCTAAAGAAAGAGATCACCGGAAAGTAGGGAAGGAGCTCGAGCTTTTTACCTTTTCGCAAAAGGTAGGAGCAGGCTTGCCGCTGTGGCTGCCAAAAGGCGCCCAATTGCGCGAGAGACTTGAGAACTTTCTTAAAAAAATCCAGCGCAAATATGGCTATGAGCCTGTGATTACTCCACACATCGGGCAAAAAGAACTTTATGTGACCTCGGGTCACTATGCAAAATACGGTAAAGACAGTTTTCAGCCAATTCACACTCCCCAGGAGGGCGAGGAGTTTTTGCTGAAACCAATGAACTGTCCCCACCATTGCGAAATTTATAACTCGAAACAACACTCTTACCGCGATCTGCCTATTCGTTATGCTGAATTCGGAACGGTTTACCGCTACGAACAAAGTGGCGAACTGCACGGTCTGACAAGGGTTCGTGGTTTTACCCAGGACGATGCACACATCTTCTGCAGACCCGACCAGCTGAAGGAAGAGTTTACCAAGGTTATCGACATCGTGTTGTATATTTTCAAAGCTTTGGACTTTAACGATTACACGGCTCAGATCTCCCTTCGCGATCCCAACGATAAAAACAAGTACATCGGAAGCGACGAAAATTGGGAAAAAGCTGAAAGCGCTATTATTGAGGCCTCAGCCGAGAAAGGCCTGAAAACAGTTACCGTTTTGGGCGAAGCCGCGTTTTATGGTCCCAAACTCGATTTTATGGTTCGCGACGCCATTGGCAGAAAGTGGCAATTAGGCACAATTCAGGTAGATTACAATCTTCCGGAACGATTTGAATTGGAATATACCGGTGCCGACAATCAGAAACACCGGCCCGTTATGATACACCGGGCACCTTTCGGCTCAATGGAGCGATTTGTGGCCGTACTGATTGAGCATACCGGTGGCAAATTCCCCCTCTGGTTAACCCCCGATCAGGCTGTGGTTCTGCCTATTAGCGAAAAATATGAGGAATATGCACAAAAAGTTTCAGATTTTCTAAATAATTCCGATATTCGCACTCTGATTGATTTGAGGAACGAAAAGATAGGTAAGAAGATCAGGGATAACGAGTTAAAGCGAATTCCGTACCTTCTGGTAGTGGGTGAAAAGGAGATGGAAAGCAACACTGTTGCCGTTAGAAAGCAGGGAGAGGGCGATCAGGGGAGCATGAAAACCGAGGATTTCGTGAGTTTTATCGAGAATGAAGTAAAAAAGCAGCTTGAAGCTATTGAACATAAGTAACCAGGTATTAACTAAATAAGGAGGATTTCACCATAGCAGGTCCATTGTACAGGCGTGGCGGTGTAAGACCACAGCCATCAAAAGATCAACAGAATTTCCGGATCAATGAACAGATCCGGGCCAAAATAATTCGTCTGGTAGGCGATAATGTTAACGAACCTGGATTGTTTTCAGTCCCTGATGCACTTAAACTTGCAGCAGAACTGGAATTGGATCTGGTGGAGATTTCCCCCACGGCTGATCCTCCGGTTTGTAAAATTGTCGATTTCCAGAAGTTTCTTTATCAACAAAAGAAGAAACAAAAAGAGATTAAAGCCAAAACCACCAAAGTTGTGGTTAAGGAAATCAGGTTTGGACCTAACACGGATGAGCATGATTATAACTTTAAGCTCAAACATGCCCAGAAGTTCCTCGAAGAGGGAGCAAAGGTAAAGGCATATGTATTCTTTAAAGGCCGAACCATCCTGTATAAAGAAAAAGGAGAGATTCTTTTGCTCCGCTTCGCTCAGGATTTGGAGGAAGACGGAAAGGTAGAGTCCCTTCCCAAACTTGAAGGAAAAAGAATGACAATGCTGCTGAGCGCAAAGCCAAAGGTAGCCAAGAAGAAAAAATAGCTTTTCCTCTGAAGCTTCAGCTTAAGAGGTTAAGTTTTTAATAGTAATTAATTATCATAAATTGTAGAACAGATGCCCAAGATGAAAACCAATCCGGGAGCTAAAAAGAGGTTTACTCTTACTGGAACCGGAAAGATCAAGAGGAAGCATGCTTTCAAAAGTCACATTCTGACCAAGAAATCAACGAAAAGAAAAAGGAATCTGACGTATTTTGGAACGGTACACAAATCCGATCTGAATAACGTTAAGGCCCTCCTCGCAATGAAATAAATTTTAGTTTTAACCCGAGTGTAGAGCTCTCAAGTTTCCTAAAAAAAAGAACGGAACGCTTTTCACTCTAAAAAAGAAGAAAAATGCCAAGAGCAACAAATTCTGTAGCCTCAAGAGCCAGAAGAAAAAAAGTCTTAAACCAGACCAAGGGTTACTTCGGAAGAAGGAAAAACGTCTGGACTGTAGCGAAAAACGCACTGGATAACAGTATGGCGTACGCTTACAGGGACAGGAAAACCAAGAAAGCACATTTCAGACAACTCTGGATCCAGCGTATTAATGCAGGTGTCCGCGAATACGGCTTATCGTATTCACAGTTTATCGGACTTCTGCATAAAAAGGACATCGTTCTGAGCAGAAAAGCACTAGCTGATATGGCAATGAACAGCCCACAGGCTTTTGCTGAAATCGTAAAACAAGCCCAGGCATAGTTTTACAGAAACATCTAAAAAATGAGTGTCTCAAAAGGACACTCATTTTTGTTTTAATGTAATAGCTTAGATATTTTATTAGCATTAGATTAAACAAAATACCTGTGTCAAAGTCCAACCTTTGTGAGGATGTATTCGCCTTGGTTTTACTCGTAATTAAAAGTTATTTGTTGTATTTTTAACCAACCTTTAAAATTTTTCCAACTATGAAATTAGCCTTATTGGGTTATGGCAAAATGGGCCAGGAAATCGAAAAGCTTGCCCTGAGCCGCGGACATTCGATTAACCTTGTTATAGACATCAACAACCAAAACGAGCTGACTTCAGAGAACCTGAAAAAGCTTGATGTGGTAATCGATTTTTCCACACCCTCGTCTGCAGTGGCCAATATTCTTACATGCTTCGATGCAGGTGTTCCAATTGTATGCGGCACTACCGGTTGGAACAAGGATTTGGGAAGAATTTCCGAGATATGCAAGGATAAGAACCAGGCTTTGTTTCATTCATCAAACTTCAGCATCGGCGTTAATATCCTTTT
>CAMAZH010000104.1 GCA_945863035.1 Chitinophaga pinensis
GTTTTGTGGGTTGGAACCAGCGAGGGAATCGCAAAAATAACCGACGGCAGCAATGAAGCCGACACCATTCCCCTTGAAAACATTAGCAATAAAGCCATCAACTCCATTTATCCGGATTCCAATTCCGACACCTGGTTTGGAACTGCAAAAGGAATAACCGTGAACCGTTCCGATATCTGGCAAAAAGAACTGTTTAAAAAAAATTTCTCCGGCACCATTACTGCCCTTACATTTGAGAAATACGGTGTGAATTCGATCGCCTGCTGGGATGGCGACTGCTACTTTGCCACAAACGGAAAGAGTGTTTACAGAACCTTCAACTGGGATGAAACGGCCGACGCTTTCTCCGGTGCATCCCAATTATTGTACCCTTATAACGGAGAAGCCTTAACCGACACCATGCATGTGGTTTTCATCGACTCGAAAGGTCAACAATGGTTTGGTGGGCAGGAAGGCCTTCAATTACATGTAGGTCATGATCCGAAAATGGACAACACCTCATTCCTTGATGAGCTGGCAAGCCCTGTTGTGCGTTGTATTGCAGAAGCCAACGACGGCAAAATATGGGTTGGTACCGAAGGGGGGATTTCGGTTTACAACGGTTCAAGCTGGGTCGACAAAACGGCAAGTCTTCCCGATCCGTTTGTAACAGCTATCGCCTTTGAGAAGGATGGCAAAGTTTGGATCGGCACGAAAAAGGGACTCGTAACAATCGATTAACAATTCTCAACCCGAAGTTCTGAATCCTTCGCCGCCTTAAGGCACTTACGCGGAGGCAATTTTATGGCTGCAGCACCTTATTATAGTGTAAAAACAGGCGTTGCATGGATATTTTATTCCCTTGGAGCCGCAAGTGTTGCCCTTGCTCCTGCTCCTGCTCCTGCTCTTACTCTTGCTCTTGCTCTTGCTCCTGCTCCTGCTCTTACTCTTGCTCTTACTCTTGCTGTTGCTCTTGCTGTTACTGTTGCTCTTGCTCTTACTCTTGCTGTTGCTCCTGCTCCTGCTCTTGCTGTTGCTCTTGCTCTTGCTCCTATATCCCCTCCGTCAATTCAAAAGCCCCCTTTACCAATACCGTACAGGAGTCGTTCTCACACAGTATTTCTGTAAGATCCTCCCTTACCTGACCCAGATTTACATAACGTTTATCGAACACAAAAGTATCGGTATTACTGCTCTTTAGTACGTAAACGAAACTCTGCCCTCCATCGCTTACAACTGCCTCGTTTGGCAAACCACATGATTTACGATGATTAACAATAATCTCAGCATCAATGTACATTCCCGCAACAAAATCCAATGCTTCCAGGTTAGCTATTTGTCCGTTAACAGCCACCTTTCGCTCTGTTCCTTCAACCGATTTTCCTACCCGTTTCACCGTTCCTTCATAGAAATTGCTTCCGGCCTGTGTTACCCGGAAACGAATATCCTGACCCTCTTTTATTCTCAAAGCGTCGGCCTCATATACAAAAAGGGAGAGGTGAAGCTGGCTGTTATCTATGATCTCCATAAGTACTTCACCGGGCGACACAAACAAACCCCGGGTAAGGTTTTGCACCGAAACAAAACCATCGATTGGAGAAACAATATTAATTTGCGAGACAATTTCCCCTTCCAAAACTTTAGCCGGATCGAGGGAGAGCATTTGCAACCTCTTCCTGAGTCCTTCATGCTTAACCTTCATGCTTCTATAATCGGATTCGGCTTTGGAAAAAACCTTTTGCGATGCAATATTGTCTTCAGCCAGCAACTTTTGGCGTTCATACTCCGATTTGAGGTATGACAACTGATGTGCAGCGTCGGCATAATCCTGCTGCATCTGGATGAAATCGGGATTCTCCAGGCTTACAACCACCTGTCCCCTTTTTACCCTGTCGCCTATAAGCAAAGGGCTATAACTCACATGACCTGCAACAAAAGCGCTGATCATAACCTTGCTCTGAGACGGCACTTCGATGAATCCGGTCGAAAGAACTTTATCCGTGAAATCATATTCCATCAATTGGCCGGTTTGCATACCGGAAGTTTCAAACTGAGTCCGGGTCAGAACAAGTTGGGCATCCTCTTCAAGGCTTTCTGTTTCGGGGGATTCTGTCGTTCCGCTTTTGCATGAAACAACTGCGAAAAGAACTCCGACGAATAAAAAAAGAAATTGTGCAAATCTCATCTTCTTGTTTTTTTTAAAAAATTACATTTCGAAAAAACCCTTCAAAAAATCAGCTCAATCGTTCGATCCTTTTAAAAATTGCCCGGTGATCGGATCTTTTGAAGCCCTTACAAAAAATTATATTCCAGCACTTTCCGGTTAAACTCATTCAGGTTGTCCAGGTAGTTGATTTCAATATCCCGGGCAGTTTCCAGACTTTGAATGAGAATGAAAAAGTTTATCTCCCCGCTTTGATAGCTTTTCCATGCAGTTCTGACGATCTCCTCTGAAAGGGCTTTGTTGCTTTTCTCATAAAGCACAATCGCTTCTTCCAATCGCATTATTTCGTCTCTTGTCTGACGCATACTGGATTCCAGATGCAGCCTGTAATTGATTTCCTGGTTAACGCCCACTTCTTTCTCAATTTTGGACGCCTGGATTCTTGCGTTTTGCGCTCCGAAAAACAAGGGAACCGATATCCCGAACTGATATCCGGGATACATTATTGCGTCGGGTCCGGAGTTGCTCCCCTGGAAATACTCAAAATTCAAATCCGGTAAAAGTTTATTTTTTTCGAATTTAATTTCCGAAAGGTTCCTATTATTATTTTCCTCGAAGTACCTCATTCCGGGGTGAGCAGACAAATCAGGCTCAACAGGTTCGAGACGCATAAGGGGCTGTGCAGCCACAACCAGAGCGGTGTCGATCTGTAAAAGTTTCCCCAGCTGCTCGTAAGCCGAGTTGATTTCGATCTGAACCTGGTTCAGCAGCGTGCGCATTTGCTGGTTTTGGGATCCGGCTGTAAGGTTCTCAAGATAATTGCTTTCACCCAACAGGTACCTTTTATTCACAGCATCGGCAAAACCCGCATACAAGGTATCGAGCAAAAGAAACTGTTCCTTTTTGTTTTGCAGATAAACAACCGTTGTGTATGCCTGCGACACTTGCTTTATGAGTTCTTTCTTTTTTATCTCGAGGGATATCTCCGCCATTTGAAGTTCGCTGCTGTTCATTTTTCTACGGGCAGCATAAACGGTAGGGAACTCAATGCTTTGCTGCACGCCGAACACTTTCAGCGGTATACCGTTTGCAGCCTCATTGTTCTCATCAAAACTATGGTAAACCGAAGTTTTCGGAATATCCCAGGCCGTTGACCTGAGTTTTTCTGTCTTGTCCCTCATAAGTTCAGCCGCCTTAAGCTCATGGTTGTTTTCGACAGCAATTTGCACCGCTTCGGCCATGGTAACTTCTCTGACTTGGGCCATAGCAGCAAATCCTGTGAATCCAAGTAAAATCAGGATCATCCCGATCTTGCGGTGCAATTTAAAAGGGAAGAAACTTATCCGAACCACATCCGAGAAAATCGCATAGAGCAAAGGAAGGGCTATCATGGTAAGCAATGTGGAGGTTATGAGTCCGCCAATGACAACCGTAGCCAGAGGACGCTGCACCTCAGCTCCGGCCGAGGTTGATATGGCCATGGGCAGGAAACCGAGCGCCGCTGCAGAAGCCGTAAGCAGCACGGGCCTTAGTCGTTGTCGTGTAGCTGTGAGTACCCTCTCGCGCATATCGGTAATTCCTTCGTCTTTGAGTTCCTTCAGGTGTTCGATCAGCACAATTCCGTTAAGAACGGCAATTCCAAACAATGCGATAAATCCCACCCCGGCAGAAATACTGAAAGGAAGGTCGCGGATCCACAGCAACAAAATGCCTCCTACAGCTGCCAAAGGGATTGCGGTGTAAACCATCAAAGCCTCCTTGAACGATTTAAATGCAAAATGAAGGAAGATGAATATCAGCAGCAGGGCAACAGGTACTGCAAGAGAAAGGCGGGCTTTGGCACTCCGGAGATTCTCGAACTGACCGCCATACGACACCGAATACCCCGGAGGCAGCTTGAGCTTTTCATCAATAATTGACTGAACATCCTTGACCACCGACTCCAGATCCCTACCCCTGACGTTAATGCCAACCACAACGCGGCGTTGGGTATTGTCGCGGGAAATTTTAGCCGGACCCTTGTCGTATTTTATTTCAGCGAACTCCTGGAGGGGTATTTTATTCCCATCCGGCAGGTCAACATAAAGCATAGAAAGATTCTGGATGTTTTGGCGGAATTCCTTATCCAATCGAAGAACCAGATCGAAGCGTTTCTCTCCCTCGAAAACCACGCCGGCAGATTGCCCGCTGAAACCCATGGATACTATGGTATTCATATCCATAACATTGAGTCCGTAGCGGGCTAATTTGGCCCTGTCGTATTTTACAGTCATTTGGGGAAGGCCAGCCGTTTTCTCAACAATAACATCCGACGCACCTTCTACTCCATCGACCATATCCTTGATTTCGTTGGCTTTTCGGTTGAGAACCTCGAGGTCTGCGCCATAAACCTTAACCGCCAGATCGGCCCTGACACCTGTAATAAGTTCGTTAAACCGCATCTCGATAGGCTGGGTGAACTCAAACTCCACACCCGGGATTACCGATAATGCCTCCTTGAACCTGTCGGCCAGTTCGTCTTTACTGTTGGCAGAAACCCAATACCTTCGGGGCTTAAGCTTAATAATTATATCCGATTCCTCCATCGACATCGGGTCGGTGGGTACTTCGGCAGCACCGATGCGGCTCACCACCTGATCCACTTCGGGGAATTCATCGAGAAGGATTTGCTCTATGCGTGTGGTTATTTCAATGGTCTTGGTCAGGGAGGTCCCGGTTCGTAACACCGGCTGAATAACGAAGTCACCCTCATCGAGTGTCGGAACGAATTCCCCGCCCATCCGGGTAAACAGAAACCCTGAAAAAACGAGGGCGGCAAGAGCCAATCCGAGAATCGATTTCTTGTGATCGAAAGACCAGCGGATTACAGGTGAATAGGAAGCCTGCACATACTTCATTATGATGCGGGAGATGTTCCGATCCCCTTCTTTTACAGGACGAAGGAACATTGTTGAGGCCACCGGCACCCAGGTTAAGCAGAAAAAAATTGCCCCAACCAAAGCAAAGCTGAAGGTAAGCGCCATGGGTTTGAACATTTTGCCCTCCACCCCGCTAAGGGATAAAATGGGTATGAAAACAATGAGTATGATAAGCTGTCCGAAAATTGCAGAATTCATCATTTTCGAGGCCCCATCGAAGGTGATCTTGTCCATAAGCCGGATTTTGCCTTCACCGGTCTCGCCATCGATCTCTGTCTTCCGGGAATTGATTTTCAAGGCGATAAATTCAACGATGATTACCGCGCCATCGATAATGATCCCGAAATCGATGGCTCCAAGACTCATCAGGTTTGCATCGATACCGAAAATATACATTAACGAAAGGGCAAAAAGAAGACATAGCGGTATTACGGAGGCAATCACCAGGCCCGAGCGGATATTGCCCAGAAGAAGCACCACTACAAAAATAACGATCAGACAGCCGAGAATAAGGTTCTCAGCCACAGTGAAGGTTGTTTTCCCGATTAACTCGCTGCGTTCGAGAAAGCCGTTGATATAAACACCTTCAGGCAGTGTTTTCTGTATATCCTCTACCCGTTTCTTCACTTCGCCAATCACCTTTTTCGAGTTGCCGTCTTTAAGCATCATCACCTGCCCAAGCACTTTCTCTCCCTCCCCGTTCCCGGTAATGGCCCCGAAGCGCGTTGCATGCCCGAACCTGACCTGTGCCAGATCCCTTACCAACACGGGCATTCCGTTGTTGTTTTTCACAACGATGGACTTTATATCGTCAATCGACTTCACCAAGCCCTCTCCCCTGACGAAATAGCTTTCATTTACTTTTTCGATATAAGCACCCCCTGCCACACTGTTGTTTTTTTCCAAGGCATTGAATACCTCAATGATGGAAATATTCATGGAACGCAGCTTCTCGGGATTTACTGCCACCTCGTACTGTTTCAGGTATCCTCCCCAGGTATTGATCTCTACCACACCGGCTATGCCCGACAGCCTGCGCTTCACAATCCAGTCTTGTATGGTCCGGAGATCCATAACGGAGTAGACCGAATCGTACCCGGGTTTTGTGTCAAGAATATATTGATAGATTTCACCCAGCCCGGTTGTGATAGGACCCATTTCCGGAGTTCCGAATCCTGAAGGAATATTGGCACTGGCCGTTTTGATTTTCTCAGCAATTAATTGTCGCGGGAGGTAAGTCCCCATCTTATCCTCGAAAACTATGGTTACAACGGAAAGCCCGAATTTCGAAACCGAGCGAATCTCTTTGACTCCGGGAAGGTTCGCCATTTCCAGCTCAACCGGATAGGTTATAAACTGCTCCACGTCCTGGGTTGACAAATCCGAAGAAACGGTAATTACCTGAACCTGATTGTTTGTGATATCCGGAACTGCACCAATGGGGATCTGCGTTAAAGCAAACAAACCAAACCCGACAATTGACAAGGTTAAAAGAATTACGATCAGCTTATTACGGATACTGAAGAGAATAATATTTTCTAACATGGTGACACTGATTTAAGTCGGGATGGAGGTTTCAAACGAACCAACAAGTTAAAAAAAATCGACTGTCTTAACAACTAAAAAATATTAACTTTCAGAAAACATTTTACATCTTGAGAAAAGAATGTGAAACTCCGGTGAAATCAGAAGCGAGCGGAATTATTATTTCGTCATCACCACTTTCAAATGCACATCCATATTTGCACCTGAGAGCCTTACGATATAGACTCCGCCCTGCACCCTGCTGTTGTTGGAGTTGCTTCCGTCCCAATCGATATAGTATGCACCCGCATCAAGTGTCTGCTGGGCAAGGATATTCACCAAGCGGCCCTGAAGGTCGTATATTTCAAGCCTGTAGTCTCCCGCAACAGCTGTCTCGACCCTAAGGGTTGTGTAATCGGTGAACGGGTTTGGGTAACAATCCAGCGTAAATGCAGCAGAAGCAATAACGTCCTTTTCAATTAGAGGGAACGTGAAATGGTTAAGTGCTCCGGGCGAACCCCCATCCGGGCTTGATATCCAATTGCCACCGTTGTTGTTGTCTTTCCACGGATTGGTGAGTTCAATTGAAGAACCTGTTCCGTTTGCATCCGTGGGCCAAGGTTGGTTAGGTGTATAATTAACAAAGTCTACCAGCACCCCGTCGGCATCGTAAAGGTTGATGTCGTTTCCGGTGCTGCCCAAGCCGAAAGGCATATCCCCTGTTGTGTTCTTAATATCGGGAAGCAAAAGTCTGAAAGAGGCCATCTCGCGGCAAACCACAAGGTAAGTGCCAGGGGTCATAAGTAAATCCTCATTAAAGGCGAAACCAATTTCAGGACCGGCCTCGCTGACAACCCAGTTTTTGAGGTTTACTGAGGTATTGCCGGCGTTGAAAAGCTCTACCCAATCTTTTGTGTCTTTTTCGGGGGAGGAACTGTAGTTGATTTCGTTTATTACAATTTTGTAATCATCAGCCCCTGCAACCGAGAACACAGCCCTGAATGTAGCCGATTCCGACATGTTAAAGTCAATTGAAAGCTCGCTGGAGTTCACATTCCCCTCCCACCGTAAAAAGGTATATCCCGGTGCTGGAAAAGCGGTAAGCTTAATGGGTAAATTCCTATAGTAGACGCCTGAAAAAGGATAGCTTTCAGGAACAACCGAATTGACCTTCACAACACCCGCCCCCGGTGTGCTTATTTCCACACTTATATCCAGTTTGCCGGGCGAACCAAGTTTCGCATCGAGGAAATTCCTCATATACGCGGGCCGTGCGTTGGCGAATGATTTTATGATTGTGTAATTGTTCAGCCAGTTGGAATAGCTTTGTCCCCAACGGAGCATATGATCGTTAATTTCGGGTTGGAAAATCTGCTTGATCGAATCGATGACTCCAACCACTCTCTTTGGAGCAAAATTTGTGTTCATACGATCGGCAAACTGGTTTGCAAACTCAGCTCTGAAACCCGGGTTCGACATCATTCTTCTGAAAAGCAGAGTAGACCATGTTGGATTGGGCCAATCCGGATAATTAGGTTCCAGGGCAAATTCAAGCGTGTTAAATCCATAAGCGCTACCATCCCAAATACCCCATCCAAAGTCCGTATCGTAAATTATCCAGCGCCACAGACTTCCCTGCTTGTTTGTGTTCCAGAATTTTATGTTATTCCCTGGCCAGTCTTTGTTGTTAACGTAGATTTGGGTAAGTTGATACTGTATATAGTTGTTCACATCGATCTTACCGCTGACGCCGAGGTAATTCGACTCGCTTTCAAGAGTGTGCGTGTTGAGATAGCTGATCATTTGCAGGTATGCAGTGTTGGTACCGTCGACAATAGTGCCATTAGCTTCCAGAAGGTTGATACTATCGGGATCCACAAAATGGTTTTCGGCAATAAAATTGGGGTTTACTTTTTCGCGCATGTTAAGAATCCCCCAGTATTCCCCATTGATATAAAGAACCGAGGGTTGAAAAGCCTGGCGATCCATATCCATGTCCTTCACCAGGCTGGAGGTAAGTCCATCCCGCATAAATGCCTGAGCCCAATCGTTTCCTGCATTCCTGAGAACAATAGATTCAAATACTTCAATGGGTTTATCCTTGAAAAAACGGTATTCGAAAGAACTTTTCCCATATTCGCGGCGTGCGAACAGGGATATTGACTTTTGTGGATTTGCGCGCGACCATGCCCCGAAGATCTTGATCCCAACTCCCTGGTCGATTTGCTTAACGCCATCAACATCATACAACTCCATGTGGGCAGGACGCTCCCAGTCTTCCCAGAAATTCGCCCCGAAATTCGGGTTCTCGGTTGAGGCATTTGGGCCCAACACATAGATACCCGTATTGTAATCAAAAAGGTTCGAAGGCTTCGTGCTGAGGCAAACAACCGGCATGGTATGTTGCTTGGTGATATAGGTATTAGTGAAGACCATTCCCGGGAGCTTCTGTGAATTGATCGATCTGGCCCTGAGAACGGTGTTTTTTGAAACCGGAATCGGGTTTTTGTAAAGCAAAGAACCTGAAGAAGGCTCCGATCCATCGGTGGTATAGAAAATCGAGTCAACCGGGTCGGAGGTCGAAAGCTGTATTTCCAATCCCCCGGGAAAATAACCGCCCTGAAATGAAAAGGTAACGGTATCGCTCGACAACACATTATATGCTTTTGTGCTGTTGGGAGCTCCGGGAGTGGGATCCGAAAAGTAGAACCATGGGGAGCCACCGTCGGGCTTGCGCCCATACGAAATGTTTGCCAGCAAAGGAATTGCAGACACAGAATCGACAAGCGAGGAGTCGGGACGGGAAAGAATCAGCGTCTCACCTTCGCTGCTAAGTTTAAACCCTGTGTGCAGAAAACTGCTGCCAAGTTGGATGTAGGGAGGAAGATTGCTGGTATAGCCAGTGCCGGACAACCCCAGACTCAACATGGGAATCAAACTAAGGTCCGAGGAACCGGCATTTGAATTATGGCCCTGAATTGCCAAAACATTTATTCCCTGTACCAAAAAACTCTGAGGGTCGTTGACCTTGAAATTTTCCGGCAATCCGCCCTGATACATGGTTGCCTCCCTTAAAAGACTCCCGGTTCCCACATTGTAAGGAACCATAGTACCTGCAGCTCCCAGGTTGCTCCTGGCAATTTCATGTCCGTTGACATAGGCAACAAAACCATCGTCGTAGTCAATGCTCAATACCAGTTGTTCAACATCCTGCAGATTGGAAATGGTGAATTCCTTTCGGATAAAAACACTAATGGTGCTGTTTATAACAGTTGCGTCATCGTTATCGCCATATCCAAACCCACTGTTACCCGTTTTCCAATTGGTGGCATCGTAGCCCGTATTTTTCCATGCATTTCCAAGGTCTGATGAGGGGACAATATATTTCCAGCTAGAGCCTCTGGGAATAATCGTTTGGTATGTCAAGGGGAGCTGGTTGCGGTTTTTACCCGAAGCGAAAAGCAGTAGATACGAATCCGGTTTAAGGCTTACGGCCGGAAAAATCCATTTTGACAAAAATGCAGAGTTATCTGAAAGAAGATAACCATCGAGATCAACCTCTGAATCAG
This sequence comes from Chitinophaga pinensis, assembly GCA_945863035.1. GTDB lineage: Bacteria > Bacteroidota > Bacteroidia > Bacteroidales > JACJXF01. The sequence goes on from CAMAZH010000104.1 coordinate 10,155, forward strand.
AACTGTTGTATAACTCAATCCAGTCGGCGTTGTCGTCATCCTCATCAACAATCACATTCATGTTTGAAGAACAGAACTCATTTATCAGTATCTGCGAAAATACCTGATGAGACAGGATCAGAGCAAAAGAGAGTAAAAGCAAGCGGCGCATAAATCGATCGTTTGAAACATAGTAATTTGAGGGCCGCAAGTTACTGAAAATAACGCAGCATTTAAATCAAAAATTACGCTTTGGGTAAAATCCGAAATCGGCTCTATTTATTTGCCGACCGCCTCACATCGATAAAGCTTTTCACAAATATGATTAATGAGGCAAGTGATGAGAGCATCATTACCACTACCCTTGCAATCCCTAGCGCGTCGGCTCTGCCCACTGCACCTGTAAGAGGTTTGATTAGTCCAAACAGCAATACGAGAGTTAGTACAACTGCTATGTGAGCCAGCACTTTATTGCCCTTCTTAAATCCCGGTGTGACAGCCAGCAGGACCACCCCTCCAAACACAGGGATCAATGCGGTTACAGAAGGAGTCAGAGATGTAAAATAAGCCCAACTTCCAAGAATTATCAAGACGAGAGCGTTAATAAAGTTTATAAGATAGGGTTTCATCATTATTGTTTCATGAACTAACAGAGATCAGCCAAATTGGTTCAAAAACCAGCTTTTTTTCTGGTAAGTAAAGTTGAAGTGTAACAGATTTTTAAAATTTATTCTTATCCGGGGGAAACAACTGATCCAGTATCGATCTTTTTTCCGGGGGATTTCCCATCAGAACATTAAAGTTGTTGCGGGCTGTAAAATTATCATCCCAAAGTTCTATTGCCTGTTTATAGCATTCGAGAGCCTCGTTTTGCAGGTATTGGTGGCGCTTCACAATTCCCAGGTTTGTATACGAAACAGACAGACGCCTTTTTGTTTCTTTCTGAGCCAGAACAATATCCCCAACCCGTTTTTTCAATATAACTTTTGAGTCCGAATTACTAAATGCCGCATCATCCTTACTGAAACAAGGTGCTAAAATTTCGGTAATGCTATCTGCCGGAAGTGATTCATATTGGTTTAGCCAGGCTTTATATATTCTGACAGAGGCGTCTATGTTATCTCCGGCGAAGCCCAGAAGTTTCTGTTGCTCCGAGCTGTCTGTCACCTCATACAATGCCATACTGAGAAAAGCAGAGCCTCTGTTGTTAAAAACTATTCCTGTTTCAAAGGAACCCCGATAACAGGGAATGCTGTTAAATACCGCCTCAATGGTATCCAGTAAAAGTAATGCGGATGAATAATCCAATTCAGACATCAGGAAATCGAAACGCTGAAACATGAATTTAGTCTCAACAACTCTTGGATCCTCTGCTTTGTTTTTACTGCTGTAATAAAGGTATGCAAAAGCAAAGCTGCACAAAGCGATTGCAAATAATGCGATTAGCAGGATTTTGGTGGTTTTGGCGATTTTAAACAAGTTGAAACGTTCTTAAAAATTATTTATCCGGAAAGCAATAGCTACCCGTTTGATTCGGTCGATTTGATTCAATTGTTTACTTGATGGAAATATCTAACTTTCGTCCTAATCCGGTCTCGACAATTTTTCTCAGAGTAGCAATTTCCAAATCAGAACGGTCATTCTCGATTCGCGAAATATAAGTTCTGGAGGTACCACTTTTCAAGGCCAAATCCTGTTGTGTCAACCCACTTTTAATTCTTGCCTCCCTTACAATCCTACCTAGTTTTATTGAAAGATCTGATTTTTCCGGTTGGCTATACTTCAGTAAAATATCAGCACCGATTTCAAAAGCAACTTTCATTTTTACACCATCTCTCATAGTGATGAATTGCTCAACATTATTCCATGAAAGGGTATTCCCCTCCAGCATAACTTTGGCAAATTCGTTGGAATTATACAGAATGAAAGCTGGTGAATTCTCTTTCACCCCAATCTTTTTCAGTACTTTCCGGAAATCAATAATCCTTGATTCTCCATTATTAAAAACCACTGAGATGGACAGCTCACTAATCCAGTTGATTTTTAAAATTCTTGGCATTTTAATATTTAGTCTCATTTTAAGTCAGGATTTAATTCATAAAACACCTCTAATGCCCAATCAGCATTTCCTGCCAACCAATTGAAAACTTGCATTAATTGCCTATTCGGCAAATAACCGGAATAAATCTGTCTGCGCTCTATATCGATTAAAACTTCATGCTCATTATAATTGGCATGGATACGGAGGCCTGTGCTCACCATTGTATACATGAATTTTTATACCACTAAAACTATCAATAGTTGGCATATAAAATCAATTCGCACAAAGGTATCTAATTAGATACAGCAATGCAATTTTTAACAGATTAATCTTTTTGGTTAGGATCTTCAATTGTCCTGAAATATTCAAGCCAACCTAACTGTGCACCTTTTCTACAAGGAACTTTTTGATTTCCAATGGGGTTGGTTCAGTGAATTTCGAGACAACAATATTGGTAAGAATAGCCAGCGGGGCTCCTATCCAGGCAAAATACCAAACATTCAACCAATATTCGACAAAGGCCTGGCCGGGTAACTGGTTTCCTGTTTTAGCCACGATGAAGTAGATAAGTGAAATCATTGAGACCGTAATCCCCACCGTCATACCGGCAATGCCCCCGGCCTTATTGGAACCGCTCCACCATATCCCCAGAAGGAACAAGGGGAAAATTGTGCAAGCTGCCATGGAAAAAGCAACAGCTACAAGTTGTGCAATCATTCCAAGTTTCAGCATGGCAACAATCCCTACAACCACACCCATCAGAATGGTACCAAAACGGGCCATTCTGAGCTGCGCTTTCGGAGTTGCTGCGGGATTGAATATCTTCACATATAAATCGTGGGAGAAAGCAGAAGATCCTGCAACCAATAATCCGGAAATTGTTGAAAAAGCCGCAGAAACAGCACCTGCTGCAAGCAATCCCACAATTAAAGGAGGGATGTTGCCTAATTGAGCTGTATAAACTACAATTGCATCAGAAGCCAGTTTTCCTACTTCAGGATCAGATGAAAGAATTTTTCCAAATGCTGAATATATAGGGGTACTCCA
>CAMAZH010000105.1 GCA_945863035.1 Chitinophaga pinensis
GGTCTTTCTGAATGGGAGCTATTATGGTATTGCAAATATTCAGGAAAAGGTTAACGAACATTTTCTTGGAGCCAATATGGGAGTTAACAGCAACAAGGTTGATATTCTCGAGTACAAGCCCCACAACAGTGAAATCCAGATTTTGGAAGGGTCTGCAGCAGGATACATCGAACTGATGAACTACATCGAAACCCATGACTTGTCTGATGACCTAAACTATGGATATGTGGCTTCCCAGGTAGATATAAGCAATTTTATTGATTACCAGATTTCTCAAATCTATATAGACAATGGCGACTGGCCAGGGAATAACATCAAATGGTGGAGGACGAATGATCCTCTCGGAAAATGGAGATGGCTTCTTTTTGACACCGATTTTGGTTTTGGGTTGGATGCTTTCAAAACAGGGGAAATCCAATACGACAATAACACTCTGGCATCCGCATTGGCTTCAAATGGCGGTACATGGCCAAATCCTCCCTATTCCACACTGCTCTTCCGAAGCCTCATGAAAAATGAGGGATTCAAGCAACAATTTGTAAATCGCTATTGCGACCATCTGAATTCCACATTTCAAAGTCAACGTGTTACTGGAATTATTGACCAGATGCGAAACACGTATTCGCCTGAGATCAACAGGCATTACCAGCGTTGGTCGAAGCCTATAAGTGATTGGCCTGTAGAGGTTAATGTGTTAACTAACTTTGCGGAAAAAAGAAGCCCTTATTGTTACATCCATTTAATAGCGGAGCTTAACCTTCAGCGAAACAATAAGATAACGCTGTCTGCCGATACTTCTATGGGGACTATTAAAATCAATACTCTTCAACTCAACTCTTTCCCCTGGACAGGAAGTTACTTTCCAAATTATCCTGTTACTGTGTCAGCTCTTCCTAAAGCAGGCTATAAATTTGTAAACTGGTCAGACGGGGATACTTTACGAACCCGTTCGGTAGTGGTTACTTCCGGAAAGCAGCTGGAGGCATTCTATGAAAGGGCAGCGACAGAGCCGGATGCCATCATAATAAATGAGATCAGGTATATCTCGTCTGCGGGTTTGGAGAGCGGTGACTGGGTTGAATTATTTAACACATCGGATGCTACGGTCGACCTCAGCCAATGGGTTCTCACCGACGATGATCCTCTCCATGAATTCTATATCCCATCAAACACATTTATTGCACCCTTTGATTATCTTATTCTTAGCTCCGATATGGCTTCATTCCATAACAGATATCCTTTGATTTCGAATTATTTTGGCAATCTTGGATACAATTTGTCTTCTGTGGGCGATGCTGTCCGATTGTTTAATGCAGAAAAGAACCTTATCGATGAGGTAGTTTACGGCGGAGAATTGCCATGGCCGAAGGTAGATGCTGAAAACGGCTTTTCAATAGAGCTTACCAATCCTGAACGGGACAATTCCTTAGCTTCGAACTGGCAAGCTAGCTATGTAAAAGGCGGAACACCGGGAGTGCAGAACTCAGCTTTGGTGATTTCGGTGCAGGAAAAGATAATGTTGGCCACTCTAAAGCCGAATTACCCGAACCCATTTACCTCCAGTACCACAATAAGCTATGAGGTGGAAAAACCATGCATCGTTGAAATAAAGATTGTGAATCTTTCAGGGCAGGTAGTTAAGGTTCTTGTTAACGAAAAACTTGCTCAGGGCAGGCATGAATGTGTATGGGATGGAACGAATGAAGCCGGAAAACGAGTTGAGGGAGGTATGTATTTTTACAGCATGACTTCGGAGAATTTCCGTCAGACTCAAAAGCTAATACTTTTAAAATGATAGGATTGGCAAAAATTCAGGTTCCTTCAGCTCAAGTATGTGATAAGCGCACTCCGCTCCCGATCCATCGGGGGCGGAGTCGTCTACTCGATTACAGCCATGTGCTTAATTACCTGACGCTTAGTAGTCGGTAATTTTCATAATCATTTCCCGAAATACTTTTGTATCATTGCCTGTAATTCATTTTTGTTAATCGGTTTTGCAATGTAGTCGTTGCAACCTGAATCTATTGATTTATCCCTGTCTCCCGATAGCCCATAAGCTGTTTGAGCAATAATAATAACATCTTTGTTAAATTCCCTGATTTGCCTGGTGGCTTCATATCCTCCCATTTCGGGCATGCTAATATCCATCAATATCAGGTCAATGTCTGGATTATTGCGGCAAACTTCAACAGCTTTAATCCCGGTTCTTACCTTTAAAATTTCTTTGCCAAGCATTTTGACATAATTGACAATCAACATTTCGGATATCTCCTCATCTTCGGCAACCAATATTTTTAGTTTTCTGACAGCATCGTTTTTCTCTGATGAGGCAATCGGTAGGTCAATGGTTTCTTTCGCCGGTTCAGGATTGTAAGGCAGGGTGAAATAAAATGTTGAGCCTAGGCCTGTCGATTTTCCATCGGGATCACTTTCAACCCATATTTTACCGCCAAGCATTTCAACATAAGCTTTGGAGATTGACAAACCCAGTCCTGCCCCCTGGCGTGCCATTTTATCAGAAATATCTGCCTGGATAAACCGCTCAAAAATGTCTAATTGCCTGTCTTTGGGTATCCCGATACCGTTGTCCTTTACGTAAAATTGGAGTTCTGGGGTTCGACCCTGCTCACCCACCTGGGTTCGACTGTGCTCACCCACCTGGGTTCGACCCTGCTCACCCACCATTTTATCAGGTGTTTGGGATGCTGAGCCTGTCGAAACATAACCCAATTCGATTGAACCTTCAGGTGTGTATTTTATGGCGTTTTTTACCAGGTTGGTAAGAATGGCAAACACCTTTTCGCGGTCGGTTTTTATTACTGCTTCCTTTGCAGGCAATGAGTTTCTAAAAGAGAGTTTTATTCCTTTGGCTTCCGCTTCGGGCTTGAAGAAGGTGTAAGCATATTCTATTTGCTCATTAATGTTAGATTCCTTAATATCGAGTTTCATCAGTCCGGATTCAATTTTGGATATGTCAACAATGTCGTTGATGATATTGAGCATTCGTTGTCCGCTTTTCTCGATGATGGATATAAATGCTTGCTGCTTATCGCCGGTTAGGCCAGGCTCTTTGAGTAAATCGGCAAATCCAAGAATGCCATTCATCGGAGTACGGATCTCGTGGCTCATATTTGCAAGGAAGGCGGTTTTCAGGCGGTCGCTTTCTTCTGCTTTTTCTTTGGCCTTAATGAGCTCCTGCTCCGCATTTTTTCGTTCCGAAATATCGTGGTAATTACCCAACATCCCCTGTATATCCTTATCGTGAAAAAGATTTACCACCGTAATCTCTATCCATACGTAATTACCGTCATTGCGTTTGTAACGCAGTTCGGTTGTTCCGGAAGCATTGGGTTCTTTTGCGATTGCACCCAAAAATTTCTGTGCTGCTTCCAAATCGTCAGGGTGAACATTATCCCATGTGCTTTTACCAACAAGTTCTTCGGGTTTCCAACCAAACAGTTTGGTAATATTTTGGCTTTTATATTTATTTATTCCATTTTGGTCGATTATGACTATAACATCGCCAATATTCGAAACCATGGTGTGCTTTATTGCTTCACTCTTTCGCAGTGCTTCCTGTGCCTGTTTGGGTTCGGTGATATCCTGAATCTGGGAAATGAAATGCAGCGGCTTCCCTTCGTGATTGTGAACCAGTGAAACACTGAGTAAAACCCAGATTATACTGCCTGACTTGTGAAAATATCTTTTCTCCATCTGGTAGGTACTGATGGTGCCTTCAAGCATCTGCCTCACATTATCAAGGTCTTTGGAAAGATCGTCGGGATGGGTGATGTCCTGAAATGTTTTCGAAAGCAATTCGGCTTCTGTATAACCGAGCATTGCAGGAATGGCAGGATTGACTTTGAGCCACCTGCCATCGGGCGACACAAAAGCCATGCCAATGGACGCATAATTGAACGCGCTGGCCATGCGCTCTTCGCTTTCTTTTAATGTAATATTGGCCGCTATAAGGTCTTGCTCCATTTTTAATCTATCAGTTACATCATGGGCAAAAACAAGTTTTGCCCTTTTCCCTTCAAAAACTATTTCACACCTGATTATTTCAACCTGAATGATTTCTCCGTTCTTCTTTTTATGAAGATATATACCAGCATTCACAAGACCTTCATCAATTACCTTTACTGCCTGCTTCACTTTTTCTATTTCGGAATCAGGTCTGATATCCAAAATAGTCATGGTTAGAAATTCCTCTTTTGTGTAGCCATATTTTTTAGACATGGCATTGTTTACCGAAAGGAAATTTAACGAATCAGTTTCAAAAATTGAGATCGGCATTTGATTCGAATCGTACAGCAGCTTATATTTTTCTTCGCTTTCCTCGGCTTTTTCTTTGGCGATAACAAGTTTCATTTCCGCCTGCTTGCTTTCGGTTATATCTCTAAATTCAACTGTTCTTATATTTTTACCTTTGTATGGAATATTTCTGCCTTCCAATCGCATAGGAAAAACATCTTCATTTTTGCGTAAACCAAAGGCTTCATAGGATTTTTCGTAACCGGTTGCGATTTTATCCATAACCATTTCTCTGTATTCCGGGGCAATAAGCAACAAACCATTCATGCCAATAAGTTCGTCCAACGAATAACCTGTCATGTCCGAAAGCCCCTGATTGCATTCAAGTATTATTCCTTTGTCGTGAATTGCAATGCCGCCAAAAGATGCATTGTGTAATGCCTTAAATCGTTCCTCGCTTTCCTCGGCTTTTTCTTTGGCAATGACTAATTCCTGTTCATTTTTTTTTCTTTCTGTTATGTCTGTTGCCATAGAAAAAACTGCCGGTTTTCCTTGCCAATTCACAGCCTTCGCAAAAACTTCCAAAGGAAATGTGGTTTTATCTTTGCGATAATGCTCAACTTCAAAAGTGGCATAACCTTGTTTTGCAATAAGTTCAAATCTTTCGGCAAGCAGGGCTTCACTTTCAGGAACATCTAATTCATGTACATTCAGAGCCATAAATTCACTCGGTGTATAGCCATGAATTTCACAAGTTTTCTGATTTGCAAATAAAAACATTCCTTCTTTATCATGAATTGAAATGGAACCTGGTGCAATATCTAGCATATTTACCAATGTTGAATTCAATTCGGAAGAAAGCAAATTTTCAGTAATATTATGATGCGCGCCCAACATTCGTATTGTTTTTCCATTTTGATCGCGAATTACAAGTCCACGACAACGTATCCATACAATTGAGCCGTTTTTATGGGTGTATCGCACAGTTTGGTCGTAAGGGTGATTTGGGTTTTCGCAGTATTTGGTAAAGTTGTCAATGGCGGCTTTCAAATCGTCCTGATTGATAATGTTTTGCCATGCACTTTTTTCATGGGGCATTTCATAAGGATTATAGCCAAGCACTGTCCAGAATTTGGCATTCATCCATTCGTTTTCAGGATTTTCTAAATCCCAATACCATAAACCGTCTAACGAACCTTCCTGAATAAAGTCAAAAATACTTTCATCAGTTTTGATTAGTTCGCAGAGTTCTTTTTTTAGATACATAACTTAGGTTTTAGTTTTTCTTTGGCATTGGCAATAAGGTCTGACAGTAAGCCTGTGCCGACATTTATAAGATTTATTTTCGGCATTCGATTAATTCATTAATACAAAAAAAACGTAACTATTCAGTGTCTGTCCATAAACTCAAATTGCAAATAAATCAGCGGTGTTACAAGGTATCTTCAAAAAAGTAATAGGTACATTTGAATCAAAGATAATGAATCCATGAAAATCTTCAAAGATTTGCTTCTGAAGTTCGAAATGCCCGATTGGATTAGAAATCTGGAGTTTTGTGTTATTGATTCTGTTTGTGGACTCGCGTCTGATAGCAATTTGATGTTGAAACCAGACATTATTGGGAACGAAAGTGCTTCGACTTATAGGCGGCACGATACTCCCAGTGTTGAATAAATTGTCTGTGCAGCCATTTTCAAGGAAATGCGTGGAATGGATTACAGGGAACTGGAATATGCATAAAACGATTCGAGGATTTGGCAGCATTTATAAAATGGGATGGGCGCAATCCATGCAGTTTTCAGATGTTTCAAAAGTACATCTCACGGATTAAACCGGAATCTCCGGATCGTGTATTTGTGGAGATTAATAGAATTGTCATAAGCGAGGGATTGGAAGATGTGAAAAGCGTTTCGCAGGATGTTACCATTGTTAAAGCTTTTTTTATTCTATACCTTGCAAGTTCAGGCAGGGACCTTACGACTGAGGAGCTATCCAGACTCATAGAATTTAGGAAAGAGACATGCTGGACTTTTCGAAACAAAATTAAGGAAATGATTGCCATAACTAAGCGATTTGAAAATCCGAATGAAGGATGAAAAGAATTAATATTTATTTCAAGAAATCTTAAAAAAGGGGATCAAAAATAACTCGTTTCATTTACACCGTTTTTTATACTGCATTAGGGCGCTTAAAAAAGCTGAAATGCACGCTTCCGTAATTCCTGTGGTCAAAGCATGCGGGATGATCGCTGAAGGTCACTGAACTTCCGTGCTCCAGGATAAACCATGCGTTTTCTTTCATCAGTTTGCTTTCCAATACTTTATCGGGAAGGGTTTTGATATTTTCCATGTCGTAGGGAGGGTCGGCAAAAATAATATCGAAGGGTCTGCTCATTCGTTCGATGTAAATGAATGCATCCGATTTTATGATGCGGGCCTTGCTGATGCCAATCTCCTGCAAGGTTTTGCGGATAAATTCACTGTGTACAAAGCTTTTTTCCACCATTTCAACAGAGGCGGCTCCTCTGGAAGCAAATTCGTAACCCATACTTCCTGTCCCGGAGAACAGGTCCAAAGCTTCGATTTCTTCAAAGTCGAAATAATTGACCAATATATTAAACAAAGCTTCTTTGGCAAAATCGGTGGTTGGCCTGGCTTTGAAATTCTTTGGCGGATTGATGGTCCTCCCACGATATAATCCGCTTACAATTCGCAATTCAAAATCTCCCTGTGGTTTAAAAAGTAATGTGAAGGATACTGAAACTCCCCGTTATCGGGTATAACAACGTAATCTGTTGAGTAGAACCGAATGTTTTTAACATATTTCGCAAGGGTATCTGCCGCCTCCGAATTTTTTGCAAGGACTCCGGCTATATAAAGAGGGTGTACCAGAATGTCCAGATTTTGCGATTTAAATGCATTCAGAACGTAATATACAATATCGTTTTCTCCCTGCAGCTCAAAAATGTTGTACAAAACCAGCTTTTTGTTTATTGTTATTGCCAACTCCATTGAGTTTTCATAGACCTGAATAAAACAGCCATCATAATCTTTATGGATTGCCATAGAGCAAAAGGGGAGGGAGGAGTGACAGAAATCGGCGCCAGGGAACTTGCTTTTCAGGTTTTTATAAAGGGATTCTTCTAAAGAGAAAACACATACGGCAGCAGCTTGGACAATTTCACATGAAATCGTTTTCCGATTCGGTCGCGCCGGATGATTCAGGTTCAGGTATGCTTTCATGTCTCTCAGATCAAAGAGTGAATCGGGCACAAGGGCAAAACATGCTTCATGAACAATAATCCTTATTGTATAAAATTCTTTTGAATCAAATCCCATGAAAGAGGATAAAGCCTCATTAAGGCTTTCCGTTTCCTCGTTCTCGATTCTTTTTATATAGATATAATCAGGGCTTTGCCGGGTTTTAGCCTGGCTTATTACAAAAGAAAATCCATCCAGGCTAACCTGAATGGATAATATACTCTCGGAAATGTTGTTAATATCGAAATTGTCCCTGATAAACGAATAATCCATTATTGATCAGGTTGTTATTCCCAGTTTCCGGTCAGCGTACCTTCGGTAAGTGATCCGAGTTTGAGTCCCGGGAAATTGGTTATTTTTTTTCTTTCGTCTGCATAGTTCACAACAAGTTGTGGATCAAGACCATTGAGCAGTACCTCATAGGTAACGGTTACCTCGAGCACTTTCACGCTCAGGTTTGAAGGCGTTACATATTCGTCGGCAACCATTTTAAACTGTGCTGTGTCGGCAAAGGGCACGTACCTTATCGAGTCAACGGCAAAATCATGTCCGAAAAGAGAATCCAAGACCGAAACCCTGGTGATTTCTCTTTTAATGATTCCACGTTCCATGGCAATATCTTTTGCTTTTTTAAGACCTACGCTATCGATAAGTGTTTCAGGAATCATACCAATAGCTTTAACTACGGCAAATGAATCGTTCTTTAAAAACTCAATTAGGCTGTCGAAATTAGCAGTATACTTTAAATGCACGTCTTTATAAGCTTTCTGGGATTCACGAATGTCGATCATCCTGGCTATGGCTTTCCTTTCCCGAACGTTTTTTTGCTTGTTAAAACGAATGGGGTTCATGATGCTTTCGTACACCATGTATGATAGAAATACTATGGCTAGAGCTAATAATATCTGGATAACAGTTCTCATTATGAAAAGAATTATGTAGGTTTTCAGTTCGCTGACAAATTTAATAAAAAAATGAAATATTAATTTTAAATTTAGAATTATTTATTTCCTTGTTCCATTATTTTGAACTGTGGATTAAAAGGGGAAGCAATAATTATATTGTTTACAAACCACATCAATTCTCCTGGAGCTGCTATTTTGAGTCTTAAAATGCTGAAAACTATAACTATAAATGCTTTCCGACTACCTATATTCCCGACTCCTTGCAAACCTTGAATTTGAACCTACCCCGAGTCAGGACCAACTGCTTAAGCTTCTATCGGGGTTTGCAATAAGTCCATCATCTGAGCATATTTTTATAATCAAAGGATATGCAGGAACCGGGAAGACGACAATTGTGAACGCATTTGTGCAAACCCTTACCGAGATAAAGCAGAAATCAGTAATGCTCGCTCCAACAGGTCGCGCGGCAAAGGTTCTATCGGGATACTCGCATACCCAGGCGTTTACGATACATAAAAAAATCTATCGGCAGAAATCGGGAAAAGATGGATTAGGCGATTTTTCACTGGATCGCAATTTGCACAAATCAACTTTTTTTCTGGTGGATGAGGCCTCTATGATAGGTGATAAAGTGCTGGATAATAATATTTTCGGAAGCGGTGATCTACTCCGGGATCTCATTGAGTATGTTCAAAGCGGAACGGACTGCTTTTTAATATTAATTGGGGATACGGCTCAACTTCCCCCTGTGGGTCTTGAAATTTCCCCTGCCCTTGATAAGAAGCATCTCGAGCGAATGGGAATGAGGGTGACTGAATTTTTTTTGACGGATATTGTCCGGCAAGCTTTGGATTCAGGCATACTTGAAAATGCGACCCGCATCCGTCAGCAAATTTCAGACGGGGATGTTACAATGCCACGGATCAAAACCGACAACTTTCCCGATATCATACCCATTTCCGGCAGTGATATCCTTGAAGCAATAGAAAACTGTTATTCCCGGTATGGAGAAAGCGAAACGATAGTGATTTCAAGGACCAACAAGAGAGCAAATCAGTTTAATGCCGGCATTAGAAATCAGATATTATGGAAAGAGGAAGAAATAGCGAGCGGTGACCTTCTCATGGTTGTTAAGAATAACTATTTTTGGAACTCGCCCGAAAACAATCTTGATTTTATTGCAAACGGGGATATTGCCCGACTGGAGAAAATATACCGTTACCAAACAATTTACGATTTACGGTACGCCGATGTGCGGTTGAGTTTAATTGACTACAACAATTTGGAAGTAGAAGCAAAAATACTAATTGATACTTTAACCTTGGAAACCGCGTCACTGAGTTCCGAGCAGCAGCGCGAACTTTTCGAAAAGGTTATGGGCGATTATGAGGACATTCCTTTGAGAAAGGAAAGGATTAAGAAGGTAAGGGAAAACCCGAATTTCAATGCGCTGCAGGTAAAATTCGCTTATGCGGTAACCTGTCATAAAGCACAGGGAGGCCAATGGAAAGCAGTTTTTATCGATCTTGGGTACTTCAAGGAAGAGATGTTGAATATAGAATACCTTAGGTGGTTGTATACTGCTTTTACAAGGGCTACTGAGCAGTTGTATCTGGTGAATTTTCCGGAGGGTTTCTTTTTGAACCTGTCAGGTCTATAGACCTGACAGGTTCAAATCCCCAACCATTCGTCATTTATCGACAAATTGTTTTTGGATGTATGTATTCGTTTGAAGCTCACATCATCCTTAAACCATTTAATAACAGAATTACTCTGTATCGTAATTGGATTATCTGAAAAGCAGGACATATACGAAGACCAGGGATAATCAATTATATTTTTAACAATTCCATGATGAACGGGATTGTTGTGGATATAGATTACAACTTGTTTAAGATACTCCTCATCTAAAATAACTATCCGTTTAAAGGGCCTCTCAAATAAACTGCCATGCCTCGAATACCTCTTATTAAAAGCTTTTGCATAGGCATTGAACAAATTTGAAAAATGCAGATGCGGTTTGGGAAGATTGGTATCTTCGGTAGTATTATCGCCTTCTTGTCCGGAGAACTCCGATTTATCCTTTATTCTTACCAGGAAATGAAAATGATTTTTCATCAGGACCCACGAATAGGTTTTGGCTACTGGAGTAATATACTGTTCGTATAGCCTTATAAAGTGCTGGTAATTCGTTGTTTCTTCAAATAGGTTACAGCTGTTTATTCCCCGGTTATAAATATGGTAATAGTTGCCATATTCAAGTGGTTCGGTTTTTCGCATTATTTCTGATCTTAAAGGTTTATAAACATGACAGGTTTATGATTAATGTCCTAAACGACAAAAAAATCAGCCTCCAACCTTTAAAATTTTTTAGAAATGCAACTTTGAAGCGTTTTTTTACTCTCCAATAATCTTTACCAACACCCTCTTCCTCCTCATTCCATCAAACTCCCCGTAAAAAATCTGCTCCCAGGGTCCGAAATCCAGCTTACCCTCTGTTACTGCAACCACAACCTCGCGACCCATAACCGAACGCTTTAAATGCGCGTCAGCATTGTCTTCATAGCTGTTATGCCGATACTGGGTATAGGGCTTCTCGGGAGCCAGTTTCTCCAGCCACACATCAATATCGTGGTGCAGACCGGATTCGTCATCGTTGATAAACACGCTGGCAGTAATGTGCATCGCGTTTATTAGCATTATCCCTTCCTGAATGCCACTTTCCTTCAGACATTTTTCTGCTTCCGGGGTAATGTTCAGTAACTCCCTCCTTTTGGAGGTCTCAAACCAAAGCTCCTTGCGGTACGATTTCATCCCTTTAAATTAATTTCATATCGGTCTTTATCCCTTCAATCCTGCTATCCAGCAAATTTCCAACCCTTTCGAAATCAGCCCTGCTGTTCATCTTTTCATTTAAACTGAAATAAAACTTGATCTTGGGCTCGGTTCCCGATGGCCTTACAGATATCTTGGTGCCGTCTTCGAGCAAGAACTGCAAAACATTTGATACTGGAAGTGCGATTTTGGATTCGATTCCGGAGGTCGTATCCAAACTCCTCGATGTTAAATAATCGTGAACCATTACCACTTTGCTTCCATTAATACTTTTAGGGGGATTGCCTCTGTAACCTTCCATCATCTTCTGAATTTCCTCAGCTCCTTCTTTGCCTTTTCGCACAACATTAACCAACGACTCCTTGTAGTAGCCGTATTTCAGATAAATATCGATAAGGATATCAAAGAGGGATTTGTTCTGGTCCTTTGCCCATGCGGTTACTTCAGCAATTAGCGCGCAACTCATCACGGCATCTTTGTCGCGTACGAACTCCCCGGCGAGATAGCCATAACTTTCCTCACCACCGCCGATAAACTGAAGCTTGCCCTCATAGGTTTTGAGAATGTCTGCAATATATTTGAAACCGGTAAGTACATCAAAATGCTGCACCTTGAAATCATCGGCAATTACATTCAGCAAATCAGTTGTCACTATGGTTTTACAGATATACTCCTTGCCTTTAAGCTTTCCTTTGGCCGACCATTGGCTGATCAGATAATAAATAAGGAGTGAAGCGGTCTGGTTTCCATTCAAAAGACTGATGCAACCTGTCAGGTCTTTAACCGCTATACCAACGCGGTCGGCATCAGGATCCGTAGCCATTACCAAATCGGCATCAACTTTAATCGCTTTGTCGATAGCCATGGCTAGCGCAGCGGATTCTTCGGGATTGGGCGATTTCACAGTGGGAAAATTCCCATCGGTAATATCCTGCTCCGGCACATTGTAAACATTTTTAAAACCCATTTTTTTCAATGTGTCCGGAACCAATTTTACTCCCGTGCCATGAATAGGTGTGTACACGATTTTCAGATCGCTCTGACGGGCAATTATCTCTGGGTTCACTGAAAGGGCTTTTATTTTATCGGTATAGATATCATCAATCTCACTGCCCAAAATCTCAGGCTTTTCTCCCCCGGTAAACTTAACTTCCGAAATCGATCTGATTTTCTCAACCTCCTTGATAACATTGGTGTCATGAGGCTCAATGATCTGGCCCCCATCGTCCCAATAGGCTTTGTAACCATTGTATTCCTTGGGATTGTGCGATGCTGTTATTACAACTCCTGTCTGACACCCCAAATGACGGATGGCAAAACTGAGCTCAGGGGTCGGGCGGAGGCTGTCGAACAAATACGCTTTAAACCCGTTTGCAGCAAAAATTTCGGCGGTTGTTTCGGCAAATAAGCGGCTGTTGTTGCGGCAGTCATGGGCAATGGCGACTTTTAACTGCTTGACATGGGAGAATTCTTTTTTTACATAATTGCACAGCCCTTGGGTGGCCATACCAACCGTGTAGATATTCATTCGGTTGGTGCCCGATCCCATAATACCACGGAGCCCCCCGGTGCCGAATTCAAGATCTTTATAAAACGATTCGATAAGTTCTTTCTCATCATGTTCGAGCATGTGCTTAACACTGTTCCGTGTCTCGATATCAAATTCTTCACCAAGCCACATTTGTGCCTTTGCCTTTACGGTTTTTAACATTTCAGCGTTTTCCATATTTATATTGTATTAAGAATCCAA
>CAMAZH010000106.1 GCA_945863035.1 Chitinophaga pinensis
GGTATCGGATTCGAGCCCCATTTCAGCGAGCGAATTTTTGAGGTTTTCCAAAAACTTCACAGCAAAGATGTATATGCGGGAACCGGAATCGGACTTGCTATTGTTAAAAAAATTGTAGAGAACCATAACGGATTCATTACTGCTACAAGCAGGCTAAACCAGGGAGCCAGATTTGATATCTGGATTCCGGCGGAGCAGTAGCAAGAAGAATGCAACACAAGCCCATTCCTGTAATCCGGCAAAAAAATCCCCCAAAAAAAACAACTGCCTTTAAAGAGGGATTCTCACTTGTAAACCCAACTAACTATAAACCTTATTATTTAGGAGGAATAAGATCAATGATAACGGATCGGTTACTCAAACCTGATATCATCGATCAACACCCTTGCCTTTACAAATTTGCCGGCAGCATCCTGCGGGTTCCACATTGCAAAAGGAATGGTTAAATCGGTAAATGTTAGAGCCGAGAAGTCGGACATTGGAATTGAATACTCGGTAAATCCGTCTGAAAGTGGAGTTCCTTCATAATTCTTCAAATAAACAATCGCATTCGTTGAGCTGATTCTGCTTTCCAGCTTAATTTCAGTGTTTACAAGGGAAGAGGGCTTATTAAGTGCGAACTTAAGATGTGAATAGTTGCTCAGGTCTTTTGGTTCAGCCATTTCCAAATATGCCCCACCCCAGCCTCCCCCGGGAAAATCGAAAACCAAACTTTGACCGCCATCAATAGCCGTATCAGATGCTGAGATCACAGGGCTTCCGGGCCCATAGGATATTACATCCAAACTCCCAAAATCATTGAACGAATGTCTGATTCCATTGTCAGCAATATTCGGCTCAATAATCTGACCCACGGTTTCCTCCTCAAGATTCAATTCGGGGGCGGAGGGTGGGGTAAATCCGTCTTGCGAATAAACCCTGATATAATCGACATACAATGTTTGTGGAAATAGGGTGGTTTCGTTAGGTTCACCGGGCCAATAGCCCCCAACGGCTATGTTTAAGATCAAGTAAGCGCTCCTGAGAAACTCTTTCATATCATCTTCAATCGCGAATCCCCCGAGATATTGCCCATCAAGCATGAACACGAGGGAATCCGGAGTCCAGTCGAGAGTGAAAAGGTGGTATGCCTCGCTGAAATCACCACTCTCCAATACATGCACGTTCTGAACTTCACCGTGCTCATTATCCTTATCCGTGAAATGCAGGGTAGAATACAATTTGGAAGGTTCGTGTCCTAAAACCTCGATGATATCAATTTCGCCACAGCCCGGCCACTTGATTAAATCCCTGTTGTCGCCCATCATCCAAAAAGCTGGCCATATTCCCCGTCCCTTAGGGAGTTTTGCCCTGATATCAACTCGTCCAAAACGCATACTGAAAAGATTTTCTGTTGTGAGTTTTGCCGAGGTATACCCGCCGGAATTATCAGCAATAGCGGTTACTGCCAATACAGAGGCATTATCGTCTGATTGGATTCCTGAATTTTCGCTGCTGCTGGTGTAAATCTGCTTTTCATTATTGCCCCAACCCGCTGGCAGACCATATTCCGTTCCGTTTCCTGTTTCATAGTTCCAATTGACCGGATTTATTGCAGCCTCGTTGAATTCGTCATTCCACACCAATGTGTATCCCTCATAAGATGGAATATTGTCGGTTTTTGAAGGATCATTTTCCTTATTGCATGAGATTAGGGTTGTCAGACAGACTAAAGCTATAAAAGCAGTGGCGGAATTTCGCGTTTGTTTCATTTTAGTGGGAGATTAGGTGCCGATGTCAGCAATTCTTTGGCAAATAATAAAAAAAGACTACTGCTTCAACAAAAAACCCGCAAAATTGTTTTTAATGATAGGACGAAGCCATCTCAGGAATTTTTAATATACTTCCTGAGTTGGCTTAAAACTTGTGGAAAGCTGGAGCCCCATTCACTTCAAACCCTTATATGCATCCAACCTCACTGGGGCAATGCAGCCTGTCTGATAACAGCACCCTTTTTATCCAAAAGGAATAAAATATTGTCTTTAACTACTCTGGCGCAGCCGTTTTCGAAACTTTCACCTCCATCATACTGAACTGGTATGACCACTTTTCCTGTCTCATCTATAAAACCAATCTTATTGTCCTTCATAACGGCTGCAAGTCCTTCGCTGAAATTATATGCACCCTGCCAGATATTAGCCGTAATTTTCTTTCCGCTCTTATCCAGAAAACCATACATATTATCCTGAACATAATAGGCTATTCCATTTTCGAACACGCCTATATCCTGGTATTCGAAAGGAATAACTGCCTTTCCTGTAACATCAATAGCTCCCACCAAATTACCTTTTTTAACCGGAGCAAGTCCTGATTTGAAAAACAATGCCGCGTCATATTCTGCCGGAATCACCATTTCACCTTTTGTATTGATAAACCCCCACTTCCCTCCTGAGAATCCTTGCTGAGGATCCTGAATCCCTCCAATATTAACAGTTGCAAGCCCTTCAAAGAATTTCCCTTCCAGGATATAGTCATATTTCAAATCAACTACGGTTTTTCCAAAATTGTCGATAAACCCCATTTTTCCGCCACGACTAACTAAGGCATGATTTTGTGAAAACACAGAAATGAAATCAAAATCTTCGCCGGTTAACGGATTTCCCTTTCGATCAAAAATACCACGTCTTCCTCCACTAACAATGCCATTCTCGTCAACCACACCGCCATTATTTGTATAAATTAAGCTGTCAACTTTAAACAGATAATCATGAAGCTCAATGGTTTTATTAGTTTTAGGAAAATACATTGCAGACTGGTAACGCGTATTAAATGTATACACATCCTCATCGGTCTCCATATCATAGTATATAGGTTCCATTAAAACCTGTCCTGTATAACTATACAATCCGTAATTTTTAAAACCATAAAAACCCAAATTCATCTTCTCATCACTATAATCTTTGTTTCCAGCTACCCTGATACAATTTTCTTCAGGCCAGATTGCCGCGAACTGAAGAGGAATAATCATTTTCCCATTTTGGTCAGCTAAACCACTTATAAAAGAAATGTCTTCCGAAAAACTATTATCATCTTCAAGATGCACAATAAAATAGACCTTTCCATTAATCAATTCGGCATCTATGTAACTATAATCTATCGGGATAACAAGCTTATTCAATTTATTGATAATCCCTTCTTTTTCATTCATGCTTACCTTTACAAAACCATCTGAAACAATTTCCACATCATCATAAATAGCAGGTACAAGTTTTTTTCCGGTTCTATCCAATATCCCATACTTTTCATTTAGACCAAAAGCAGCAACTCCATCCTTAAAGTTTCCAATGTAGTTGAATAGCTCCGGCATGAATATTTTGCCGGTTTTATCCATACAACCCCATTTTTCATTTAACTTGAAGGAAATCAATCCCTCAGAAAAGCTTCCCAATTCTTCATATTTAGGAGAAACAATTTCAACTCCTGCTTCACTAATTAACCCCCAAAAACCATCTTTATTTACCTTTCCCAGTCCTTCGTCAAAGGAATATCCTTCTTCACCATCCGAATACCGGCAGGGTACAATTTCTTTTCCCTGACTATTAATGTAGCCATACAAACCGTTATGACGCACTCTAAGGAGCTTTACGTTTTTTCGCCATGATCCTGTCATCTCTCCGTCTGAGTAGGTTACAGGACATACCTCAACTCCATTTTTGTTGACATACCCATAGATATTGTTTAAACTGACCCGGGCAATTGTTTCATTGAATTCATTAATATAGTCATATTTTAATCCGATAATTTCTTTCCCTGAGGAATTAAGTGCGCCATATTTTTTATTTAAAACCACTACTGCCATCCCATTAGAAAACTCCTTTATTTCATCATAAATAATTTCTGTGACTTCAACTCCTTCGCTGTTTATCAGGCCCCACTTGCCATTTAGTTGAACTCTGGCAAGTTTATTTGAGAAATCCAAAGCCTGATCGTATTTTAAGACCTTAATAACCTTATTGCTGGCAGAATCAACGATTGCATAAAATCCGCGCTCCTCATAGAGTTTTATTTTAATCACAGGAGAGTTAATTTGTGCCTGCAATAAATCTAGGGAAAGAAGACAAAAAACAACAATTAAGGAACACGGAACAAGTTTTTTCATGACGGTTTAAATTAGATTGATTTTTAACTATTCACATTGCCTAATACACTCATATTTAGCATGATGAATATCTATAATGCAAATTAAAAATTATGAGTCGGAACTGGTAATAAAAATAATAATTTATAAACTCTGGACAATGGCGTCCGGAAAAATATTTTGCAGATTTGGCCCCGTGTTTTTATCGGGAATTGAATCAAGAAATCAATTCCATCAGTCATGATTCCAAGGTTTCGCAGGCAATTTCGGGATTATATACGGGAATGGCAGAACCTACTGCCAGCCAGGAATGGTGAGCTTGTTCATAGAAATTTCTCAACGTGATTATGATTCTTCCTTAGGAAACCTTGGCTGGAACAAACCGGGCAAATACCTTTCAAAACGCCAAGCCAAAACTCACTCCCAGCCAGGGAATAACTGCCGGTAAATAGTCGTTGCTGCCAACATAGCACAGGTAAAACGGAATCCTGAAAACAAAAGATTCTGATTTGAATTCATACCCGTAGGACACATATGGGAAGAATTCATTGAAAGTTGCCTTTGTCCCCGGGCCTGCAGCGCCCTTGATGGTGAAGCCGAACTCGGAAATTGCATGATGCTTTTTGAGACTCCAGGCATAAACTCCATATACGGGGACTGAATAATTATAACGGTCGAATGTGTCACCGTTCCCATAAACCAACTGTTCCTTCGAACCTATACCAATCCCTGTGCCTAAACGAAACCTTTCGGTTAGATATCGCTCATATTCCAATCCAAAAAACGAAAATGATTTACCTGCAATTTCACCAACAACGGCATTTTTTTTGAACTGTGAAAAGCCGGTGAAACAGATCTGTGAAAAAAGAATCACCAAGATTAGAAACCTTACAATCTTCATTCTTCAATATTTATTCAGTTAGTTCTTCTCTAGTGCAATGAGGATCCCGACATATTAAAGGCACAATTTCTACTTCTGCCAATGGAATGATACAACCGACTTCGAAATTACCTGATAATCAAAATGGTTTTTGCCATCGCTGAGGGTAATGGATTTGTTCTCATCGGTATTATTCTGCAAAACAAACGCATAGCTGCCATCAGGATTTTCGAAGGATGAGTAACCGATTCCTTCAGCAACATTTCCTGAAGACTTTATCCGGTAAGCACCAGGTTTAACCACAGCCGACAAATGCCCGATGATATAATAATGCGAGTTGCGCACAATTGTTTTGTAATTGCCGGCATCAATATCAACCGCGCCATAGCAGGTCTGGCAGCCGTGTTCGCGGTTTGGGCCCCGGTTTGTATCCAACATCAGGTTCCATACGATTACAGCTTTACACCAGTTGTTCACGGTTCCCAGGGCAACCTCGTCCATGTCGTCCATCAGTCGTTCCGACAAATCCTGTCCATTGTTCCATGTACCTATGGATGTCTCGGTAAAGATCAGTTCCATCCCGGGAGACTGATCGTGAATGTTCAGCAGTTCTCTCCTGTTTCCCCCGTAATTATGATAAGCAGCTCCGGCAATATACTTCCTGGCCTCAGCATCTTCGTATATTCTTACCGGGTAGTTAAACTGTTCCTTCATGTTGTCATAATTGTAGTTATGATCGAAAACATAGATTTTGGTTTCCAATCCGGCTTCTCTGAGTTTTGGCCCCAGCACCTTCACGAAATCCCGCTGTTCGTCCCATCCCATGAAAAGCGAAGCGGAATTGCCCCTGTTTAGCGGTTCGTTTTGAGGAGTAATAGCTCCGACCTCAATTCCATATTCGGCAAAGGCCTGAATCCATTTCACGAAATAACTGGCATAATCATTATAATAAGCGGGATTTAGGTGACCGCTGGTCCAGGAGTTGTGTGGCTGAAGATCAGTCAGATTGTTCACTTTCATCCACAGGGGAATAGTCCAGGGTGATCCCAGGATTTTTACCGTGGGATTAATCTTTAGAATCTCTTTCAAAACGGGAATTACATATTTCAACTCTTCTTCCTGAAGGGCGAAATTCTCAATTCCCTCAGTATCACAACAGGTATATTCGCTAAGTGAAAAATCGGAACAACCAATTGATATCCGAATATAGCTATATCCCATTCCTGTTTCGTGGGAGAAAGTCTCGGTTAGAAATTTAGTCCGATCGGATTCCGACATCTTAAGAAGGTTATAGCAGCTCGATCCGGTAATAGCAGCACCAAATCCATCCATCTCCTGGTATCGTGTGGATGGATCGAGTGTAAGTACTGTTGCCTCGATAAGAGGAGAGGTGTTGAAGTTGATCGAAGTCTTTTCAAAATCGTGCGAGCGGTTGGCAGTGGTAACATAAACCGTAACATCACCGGGCTTGTCTCCAATCTTCCCCGAACCCCCTTCTTTGGAAAAGCAGGAGGACAGGACAAGCGAATTCACCGAAAACAGCAACAGCAGCTTATTATTCATAGAGAAGTTCTTTATTGTTTGTGATATGAACCAAATATATTGTTACTACTTATCTTTCTTTTATCTGATAAAAAATTCCTCTCTCAAGCTCAACAGGACTGACTTTCCCATCAGTCTCAAGAGTGTCCAGGTATTTATTTATTTCATTGACATGGATTCCCGTGATCTTCTGAATATCTTCGAGGGTACAGGGTCTTCTGGCGATGGTTTCAAGGATGGCCGTTTCAACATCGCTCCGGTAAGCAGGATTGTTTTTGCGTTCCGGGGCTTTCGCGATAATCTCGATTGCCTCAAGTCCCCAAAAATCAATGATTCCCTCCAACTGTTCAATGCTCGCTTTTCCTATTCCCGAAATCGTTCCGGGGCGATCGAGGGTGTTCAGCTGCACCCTGTCGGGCTTGATTCGCAGGATTGCTTTCTTCAATTCCCACAACTCTTTCTCAGAGTCGTTATAACCAGGTAGAATAAGGATCTCAAGCCAAATCTTCCCTTTATACTCGTTTCTGAAATCAACAAGACCCTGTATGTAGGCATCTATTTTTATACCCTGTGCCGGTCGGTTGATTTTAATAAATCCTTCCTCAGTTGCCGCATCAAGCGAAGGAAGAACAATATCCGACTTTAAAAGCGACTTCCTGACCGCTTTGTCTGACAATAAAGTCCCATTCGTCAAAACCGCTACGGGTATGCCGGGTTTGATCTTCTTAATAAAGTCAAGAACATCTCCTAGCCTGATATTGAGGGTTGGTTCGCCAGAGCCCGAAAAAGTTATATAATCAGGATCAGGATTATGGTCAAAATAATGCTTCAGCTCCTCCTGAATTTTCCCGAAAAGAATATATTCCTTCCGTTCTGTTGTCAACTTTGTGGTTTTTCCCACTTCGCAATAAACGCAATCAAGAGAACAAACTTTTCGCGGCACTAAATCCACTCCCAGCGACATTCCCAATCGCCTTGAGGGAACAGGGCCAAACAGGTATTTATACATTGATTTCCATTTTCAATAAAGTTGCAATTTAACTAAAAAAGAGGCTGCCCCACTTCTAGGGACAGCCTCTTTTTTAAATATAAAAAACGCATTAATTATTTTGCTCCAGGGGCTTCGTACTCATAACCCATAATCTCAGCTGGCTTGAAAGCGGTCATGCTTTTTTCAACCATTTTGTCATAAATCATTCCGTTTGTGCCATAGAGAACCGATTTTGCATCATAACCCAACAAACGCAGATAAGCAACCAATGCGGCACTGGTTTGTCCTGTGTAGCAATACACTGCAATGGGTTTATCTGTGGGAAGGGTTTTGAGATCGGCAGCCAATTTGATCGACTCTTTGGGAGTGTACTGAATAGCTCCGGGGATGTGACCCGGGTCGGTATACTGTGCAGCTGGCCAGTAGTTCACGATATAATAGCTGCTCAGGTTGGTGAAGAGAGTTTGTGAAGTAACTTTTGCAGGATCAAAACCAGCTGTTAAAAGATCAGCAACTCTTGCCTCCAGAATTTCCTGACCTGTAACTTTGCCCGTTGCAAGAACTGGTAGTTCTACCATTGCACCTTTATCGGTTGTTGTTGAAACGAATTGTGTTGAGTAAGTGTTTCCTGCAGCTATGGCACCATTCCATCCGGCAGCGAAAGCCGAATTCCACGATGACATACCCCATTTCAGAGCGAATGCCTTTTCATAGCCCATCAATCGTAAAAGGCTTGTAGCATAACCGGCAGTCTGACCTGAGTAGCAAACAATTGCAACTTTGGTATAAGTACTTAAATCAAGTCCTTCGATATGAGCAAGGATTCCTGCAAGCGTCACATTATGTGCATTCTTGATGTGTCCTTTGTCGAAATCTACAGCTGCTCGGATGTCGATAATGTAAACCTGATTTGTTTCATTTAAAGTTTTCAAGTCGCTGGCAGACATAATCGCCGGCATATCGGTATTTACATAATCCTTCATCAAGGGAGAATTTGTGGATTCCAGATATTCTGCGAGCACCTGTGATTCCGCAACAACAATTTCCTCGTCCTTATCGCAGGATGTAACTACGAAAGCCAGAAATAAAATACTGAGAAAATAAAATCTTAATTTTAGCATAGTGGTAATTTTTATAGTGTTAAACATATTTGATTCAATTGTATTCTGCATATCTAGTTAGTCCATTTTGCCGGTAATTTCCCGTCGACAGTAATAAAAGCCGTGGCTCCCTTTTCCCACTCAAGCAGGTCTTCTTCAAACAGATAAAGATTTTTGTTTACCAAAAGCCCATCCACATTTCGGATGTGACAGTTTGATGAACATGAGGCTCCTTCTGCTACCTGCGTTCTTTCGGTCCACCGCAAGATGTTATGGGGAGAAGTGTAATTATAGGTTGGGAAAGCATTGAAGTTCGCATACTCATCAACTCCGTATTTTTCCCAGTTATCGGGAGCAGCCAGAGTTCGTCGGACCAAGGTGAATTTAAATCCGGTTTTGATATCCGGGATTGGGTTTTGAGCAATCTTGAATCCCATGTAAGATGGAACTCTCGCTCCTTCTCCATGCACATGGCAACTTCCGCAGTTATTGTAATTTTGCGAATGACAAACCTGACAGTTGAAGTCATCGTAATGCAAGGTGTGATAGGTATTTTTTGTGGCAATGCCGGAGTGGCAGTCATCGCACTTGGGCAACTCGGCATAGGCATAGCGCTGATCAACAGGGTTTCCGTCCCCATGCAACTCTGCCCCATCATGACAATCGGTACATTTCAGACCCATTTTGGTAAGATGCACATCGGCTTTGGTTCCCGAGGCAACCCCAAGATAGGCATGTCCGCCTCGCGAAACATGGCAGGTAACGCAAACGCTTATCATATCAGGTGTCTGAGCAAACTCGTGACCTTTTGCCAATCCACCACCCCCGATCGGGGGACGAACTACATGGCAATTGCCGCAACTGCCGTGACATGTTGCACAATTGCTGTTATAACCTTCGATTTGGTGTGCAGGTAACAGGTCGAAATCCGCCGGACCAGAGAGGCCGCTGCGGATCGTAACTTTTCGCTTCTGTCCGGTTCCCTGATGAATGCTGGTCTTAAAATTCTCAACAATGGCATTGTGGCAGCTTCCGCATTTGTCCTCATAAAACATGGAAGGGTGAGAAATGAAATCGCCTGAATGCGCAAGCTCTTTGTCCTCAACATAATCGGTACCGTTATGGCATCCAACGCAACCTACTGTGTAGTGTGTGGTTGCTTTATAGGATTCGAATCCTGATCCGCCCATGTAAACCCGATCGTAGGGTTCGTAATGAGGAGCCTCCCCCCCGCAGCCTGAAGCCGGAGCCGTGGTATCCGGAGTAAATACCTTTTGCAAGTGGGCGTAATCGGTATGACAACCCTCGCATGAGGCAACACCATTTGAAGCCGGGTTCGGATCGAATTTATACTGTGTACAGTTCAACAATAGAAAAGTCAAAAACACAAATCCCACTGCACCTAAAAAAATCTTTTTGCTTAGTGTTTCCATAATCCTGTTTTGTGAGTTCTTTTGCGCTAAAATAATTTTGTGAAATAATCCGGCTTGACCCATTGAATTTCAATGCTTTAAATACTATATCAAAGTTCTTCGGATTGCTCACCTCAGCTTTGTAAAGATTGGAAATCAGCCTTGATTCCCAAAGAATTTCAGCTTGTCATAAGTACCATATCAGTATGCGGTTGGATGGAAATAAAATTGACTTGTATCATATTTTCATATGATTTAGAATTGATTATCTTTGGGGAAACAAGTAAATCCAAGCAGGTGGAAAACAATATGCAATTCTCGGCTTGCACCATTAATGTGAAACATTGCAAGTGCTTCGAAAAGCTTACAGATGCAGAGAAACAGTTTCTTGAGGAACATTCTGTGGAGATTTTGTACAAAAAAGGAGAGGTTATCTGCAAACAGGGGGGCTTTGCCTCTCACATCATGCTTGTGGTTTCCGGATTGGCCAAGGTCTATATCGAGAGTCCGTCGAATTCGCTGGTGCTAAAAATAATCCCCGATGGCAACTTTATAGGAATGGCTTCGGTTTCCGAGGAGCGCCCTACTTATCAGTACTCTGCCGTTACTTACATTGACTCGATAATACGACAGATCGATTTGAAAGCATTCAACCAGTTGCTGGATCAGAATCCTGGGTTTGCGAGGGAAGTAATCGAAATTTTAACCACAAACAGCCTGCAGATCTATGGTCGGTTCTTCTGCCTTACCCAAAAACAGGCTTATGGCAGGCTTGCGGATATTATCCTTTGCCTTTCCGACAGGATATTTAAGGAGAGCGAATTCAATCTTCCCTTGTCGAGAAAAGATCTTGCGGAGCTATCTGGCATGAGCCAGGAAACAGTAATCCGCATGCTGAACAAATTTATTTCCGAGGGATTGATCCAGATGGAAAGGAAGAGATTCAAAGTCCTTGACTACACCCGGCTGAAACAGATAAGCGACAAGGGCTGAGATCTAGTGTTTCGGCTGTTTCGTCCCGATTTTTGCGTTGCCTTCTGTTCTGTTGATCCGACCACCAAGTCCCCTAAAAGTTAAGACCCATAAGTTTCAAGAAAAGAGCCTGAGTGAATGCCTCCGTACTGAGAGTTAATTTCTTTTGAAGCCTACCCTATTGTAATCAATATAATAAAGTATTTTAAGGGAAATGCTGTTCGTCTGACCAAGGTTCCAGGTATCGCTGAGGTTCCTCAGGTAATCGTGTCGATAAATCTCGGTATTGCTGTAAATAGTGTTCTTCCATGCAAGAGAAAGCTCAGAACCTGGAGCAAAAATCCATCTGTAACGCATATCGACTGAGAACGCGTTATAATTTTGATTGTGGTTCGAAGCATACTCCAGGTCAGGGGTAAGCGTTCCATCCTGCTCTAATTGATAGAATTCCTTGTTATCTGCTCCCGACCAATAGTGTCGGGCCCGAAGGTTTATCCCCATTTTGTTGTTTAAAACAAAAGAGGCTTCCAAAACATTCTCGAGTGAATGAATATCCCGCAGGGCAAAACGGATTGTGTCCTCATCATCTGACACACTCACAAAACCAAAATCTTTATACAAATCTTCCAGATTGGTTGAGAATTCCATTCTAAACCTTTGCCCAAGTCTCATATTAAGTTCCGATTCCATCATATTACCCCGACCCTCAGAATCCTGTAAGTCTACTGCCGTTACTTCGATTTCGGCGATAATGGCTTTTTTCGAATCGGTGGATAGATAACCAGAAAGGTATGAATAAGCAGGCGCTCTGAAGAAACGCCCCTTAACATGGGGTTCATAATAATTGTTCTCCTTTGTGTGGTGTCCTGTGAAAATACCCGCCACATAATTGTTTTTGAATAATGCAATAACTGAGGTTTCAACTCCGTTTCCCACGAGATCCCAGGGCTCAAAAACCCTCATAAGTTCCCATTCGGTATTGAAGCGCAACTCGTTAAAAACCCCAAAAGGTTCGGTAATATTATAATTGATGTCAATTTCAGTATTGACCTCATTATTCCTTTTAAGGTAGCCCAGATCATTTATGCTTAGTTTATCATTCAGCAGGCCCTGTTCAATCCCGAACATAAACTTTCCTTTTATCCGGCTAAAGCCCAGACCAAACCCATAACCGGTCTCCGAATCGTCTTCCCGCCTGTAACTAACTCCCCCTGCACCTGAAAAGGCATAGGTTTTTTGTCGGTTTTTTATCTGGAAATCATAGGCGGTTGCATTTGCCAGAAACGGATCCCCGGCCATAGCGACATTCGAGTTTATAAGACTAATATATGAATTATTCCGGAGTGATTTGTCCACAACCGACACATTGTAATTGGTAAAGGGCTGGACCACAACTTCCCGCGTGTTTCCGGAAAGCGTGTCTTTAAGCCGGGCGTTCGATTGCAGAGACATTGCGTTTAATACACCTAATCCCCAGCCATCAGCAGTTCTCCCGGAAATTTTTGTTGCATTCAGGAGTTGTGTTTCCGTGGGATTAAAGTCTATGATTTCATTATCATTCAGATCATCTGATGCCCTGCTTGAAAATTTCGGAGCTGCGCCAATCCTTCTTGAATAAAAAATTCCTCCCCGACTGAACATCTCCGTTCCTTCGGTAAAAAACTGGCGCTTCTCATCGTAAAAAAGTTCATACGGGCTAAGGTTAAGTTCCTTGTCATCGGATTGAATCTGGCCAAAATCGGGAATAAGCATCATATCCAGTGTGAAACTTTCATTTATACCGAATTTCAGATCCATCCCTCCCTTGTAAATAAAATCTGTTTGTGACGAGGAACCTTTTGTTTCCAGATATCCTGCTACATAAGGACTCAGGGAAAGCCGAACGGGAGGCTTTATGTCGTGAATCCCTTTTAATTCACCTTGCTGATCAATAAATCCGGAAATCTGTCTGCTGATGAGATTCCAGGAGTTGTTTGAGTTGTA
>CAMAZH010000107.1 GCA_945863035.1 Chitinophaga pinensis
CACCTCGATGTCGGCTCGTCACATCCTGGGGCTGGAGAAGGTCCCAAGGGTTGGGCTGTTCGCCCATTAAAGTGGCACGCGAGCTGGGTTCAGAACGTCGTGAGACAGTTCGGTCCCTATCTGTTGTGGGCGTTGGAAATTTGAGAGGATCTGATTCTAGTACGAGAGGACCGAATCGGACAGACCTCTAGTGTACCTGTTGTGGCGCCAGCTGCATCGCAGGGTAGCTACGTCTGGAAGAGATAAGCGCTGAAAGCATCTAAGCGCGAAGCTTACCTCAAGATGAGATTTCCTTTAAGGGCCGTTAAAGACTATGACGTTGATAGGCCACAGGTGTAAAGGCAGTAATGTCACAGCCGAGTGGTACTAATTGCCCGTAAACTTTCTTAAATCAAATTAAAAATTCAATACTTGCCAACATGTTAAAATATTATTCCGTTTTAACGGAAAAACAGCTTTAGGTGACTATTGCAATGGGGTCCACCTCTTACCATTCCGAACAGAGAAGTTAAGCCCATTAGCGCCGATGGTACTGCAATTGTGGGAGAGTAGGTCGTCGCCAATTTCCTGAGCCCCGAACATTAGATCGGGGCTCTTTTTTTTTATCCCATATCATGATCAGAAATAGTCTCATATTCCTGGCCTTTTGTTTCTTGCCTTTCTTTGCACTCCTTGCCCAGAAAGACGATAATCCAACACTTCTGTCGGACTCCCTGAACATCCCTGAAGCGGATACCAGCGCTTTGATAACCGCAAAAAAAATCAACGAACTTTCCAAAATTGCACTTGTAAGCGATATCGATACAGGTATGATCAGCTTTCATTATTATAACCCTGCTTATAATGAATCTTTTGCCCCGCAAATCCTCGGCAATACAGGCTCATCCTTTCAGAATATTGTGTTCAACGACCGTCCCTCACAATCGGCCTTCATTTTTGCAAATCCCCTGCTGTTATACTTCCATAACCCCTATAAACAACTGCATTACAATACTCGGCGCCCCTTTACGGAAGTTTCTTATGTTTCCTCCGGTAACAAAACAACCAGCGAACAGGTAATCTCAGCATTGCATACTCAAAATTTTAATAAATTCACAAACATCGGCGTTAAATACGACCTGATTGCCTCCAGAGGAGTGTACCTCAATCAGGAGGTCAAATCCAACCGGTTTTCCCTCTTTGGAAGCTACGATAAGGATAATTACAGTGTGTACAGTAGTGTTTCATCCAACAAAACCAAGGCTCTTGAAAATGCTGGACTCATTGATATACCGGCATTTTTGCTTCATCAGGCAAATGACCCTATCGCATACCAGATGTCCCTTTACGATGCTTCCTCTTCTCTTAAAAATGTTTCTTTCTTTGCCACTCAGAGCTATCGATTCAAAAAGACAGTTTCCGATACATCTTCAGTAAAGTCAGACTCACTGGAGGTGAAAAGAGAAAAGGACCTGCCGTTTATGGTCAACCATACCTTCCGCTACGATCGCTATTCCAGAGCATACTCCGATGCTGAACAATCAATTGATTCCCTGAGCTTTTATCCTAACCAATATTATAATCTCGACGCTGCTTACGACAGTTCATTCCGGCAAGTGCTCGAAAACTCCTTTCAGATTTCAGGGGATGAATACAAGTTCCTCCCAGGGTTCATATTAGGAATAAAGCATCAGTTTACATCCTATAGCTATCTGTACCCGCGCCAAAGCTCAATTATTGAGGGTGAAACTGTCAGAGATACAGTTATCGCGAGTGACTTTGCCACAAACTACAACAACCTATCAGTCTATGCTATGCTCCTTTTTAACAAAAAAAGCAGCATCACCTATCAGGGAAAAGCTGAATACTATGTTGCAGGCTATCGACAGAATGACTTTCTGGCAGATTTTTCACTAAAGTATAAGCACAAAGCAAGCAACACCTCAATATCCGCAACCGGAAAATTCTATGCCACTGAACCGGATTTCTTCCTTAAGCATTACTCATCATCGCACTTCCAGTGGAATACGGCCTTCCCTAAAATTACCACAAGTTCAGCTTTCCTCACCTTTACCTCGGGGAATGGCACAGTTTATGCAGAAGGTGGCATGAGTTTGTTGGGGAATTTCATTTATTTGGATAACATGGCTATGCCTGCTAAAGCAGATAAAAATATACTGGTTACATCATTTCGTCTGGAGAAGAAGTTTTCCTGGGGAGGATTTAACCACATTCATAAATTGATCCTTCAGAAGGTGAACCATGAGGTTTATCTTCAACTCCCTCTTCTGGCTTATGGAAACACTAGCTACTACGAAAACGCTTTTTTTAAAAACGTTTTGAAATTTCAGATCGGATTTGATTTTTACGTGAATACGA
Source organism: Chitinophaga pinensis (assembly GCA_945863035.1). GTDB lineage: Bacteria > Bacteroidota > Bacteroidia > Bacteroidales > JACJXF01. Next base: position 2,359 of record CAMAZH010000107.1, read on the forward strand.
GTTATTATGCCGATGCTTATATGCCTGCTACCGGAATGTTCTACCGTCAGGATAATGCCAAGCTAGGCGAATATCCTTTTTTGGATGGCTTCTTCAACTGGAAAGTTAAAAGAACCCGTTTCTTCCTGAAATATACCAATGCTCTTGCCGGACTGGCCGGGCATAATTATTTTACCACTTATGGATATCCAATGAACCCCGGTTCGATTAAGTTTGGGTTATCCTGGACATTCTATGACTAAAAAATCATTTAGAACAAATTGATCGCTTAATTGTTAATAATGATGTTACTATGTGACATGGTAATATTGTTTAAATGAATTGATATGAGAATTTTTATATATATTGTTTTCCTTGTTTTAATTTCAATCATACCCGCTTCCTATTCTTGCGAGAGTGAAGATGCTAACCCAAAGGTCATCGCAGCCCAGCTCATCGACCTTGCCACAATTAGGGAACGGGGAAAATTGAGTGTCGTGACCGATTACAATTCCATAAACTATTTTATTTACCGTGGACAGCCCATGGGATTTCAATATGAAATGCTTCGCGAGTTGGCTAAATACCTTGACCTTGATCTGGAATTGAGAGCAAACAATAATGTTACTGCAAATTTCGAGAGTCTTATCAATGGCGATTACGACATCATAGCTTCGAACATTACAATAACAAATGCAAGACGGGAATTAGTTGATTTCACCATGCCCCACAGCCAAACATCACAGGTGCTGGTTCAGCGCATGAATAATGGCTCACAAGAGGGCGAGGGTGGCATCATACGCAACCCGATCGATCTGGCAGGCAAAACCGTTTACGTTCGTCAAAACTCTTCGTATTCCGCCCGACTTCAGAACCTACAGGAAGAAATTGGTGAGGATATAAAAATCATAGAAGTTCCAACCGAAACCGAGCAGCTTATCAAGATGGTTGCAAATGGTGAAATCGATTACACCATTTCAGACCAAAACATGGCCACGGTGAACAAAACCTATTATCCTCAGATTGATATTGAAACCGCTGTTTCGTTCGACCAGAATCAGGCATGGGCGGTCAGAAAAGGTTCTGTTGAACTGAAATCGGAGATCGATACATGGCTTGAGAGTTTCCGGAAAACAACGAAATACGCAGTCCTTTATAAAAAATATTTCAATAGCGAACGCTCTGCATATATCGTCAAAAGCGATTTTTATTACCATGAAACCGGGCGGATTTCAAGTTACGACAACATTATTAAATCCGAGTCTGAAAAAATCGGTTGGGACTGGCGGTTGATCGCCTCAATGATCTATCAGGAATCGAGATTCAATCCCAACGTCACCTCCTGGGCCGGTGCTTTTGGTATCATGCAGCTTATGCCGGGAACGGCCCAAAAACTAGGTGTTAGCGAGACCTCATCCCCTGAAGCACAGATTAAAGCCGGTATACGTTTGGTAGAAAAGCTGGATGCCCGCTTTATTGACGAAGTTCCTGATCCCCATGAAAGAGCAAAATTTGTTTTGGCTTCCTATAACGTGGGATATGGTCACGTGAGGGACGCGGTGAATCTTACGGTCAAATACGGTGGTAACCCGAGCTTGTGGGAAAACCATGTGGAATCGTATCTTCTTAAAAAATCAGAGCCCGATTTTTACAACGATCCAATTGTTAACAACGGGTATTGTCGCGGCAAGGAGACCTATAAGTATGTTCGGGAGATTATGTATCGCTACGATCATTACCTGAATATTGAAATTGCGGATATAGCCCAGAACCAGAAATAACAGCCAGGAACTCGCATAACATCATGGCTGTGGCCCCCCAAATTGTATTCCCTTTTACCTTGTAAAACGGCACCATCATTTCCCTCCCGTTAAGAGTCCATTTTTCCATTTGTTTGCAGGAGGGATGCAACAATTCACCTATGGAAGCAATTATCAAAAAATCCACCTCTCGCTTATCCAGGTAAAAAGCCGGATCTTGGTTATATGCTCCGACGAAGGGTGTGACATTGGTGTTGCTTACAGGGATGTATAAGGGAGTCAGAGCTCCGAGGACGGAAGGCTTTTCGCAATTCAGACCAATCTCTTCCCGGGTTTCCCGGATAGCCGTTTCAACCAGATCGGGGTCCTTGGTTTCGAAAACCCCACCGGGAAAACTTATCTGTCCCCCATGTGGACCATCATATTCAGTCCTTTTCATAAACACAATCTGCAAATCCTGTTCTCCCGGGAGCAAACAAATCATTACCGCCGCTTCTTTAGCGGGGGAGTGGAAATCAAAAGTCCGCCGAAACTCGGGAGCCATTTTGAATTGCTCTTGTTCCCCCGGCAAAGGCTTTTTCAGCTGCGCTTTAATTATTTCTATTTTATTCTCAAAATTCATTCAGGAACGATAGGTTTATAATTCTCCCAGTCATGCTTTGGCCCGGCGCTAAGTAAAATGCATTGATGAAACAATATTATTAAAAAATCACTATTGTCCGGTAAAAGATTTGAGATTCCTCGCTTTGCTCGGAATGACAGCTATTTCGAGTTTCAGGAGTTGGTAGAGCTTGGTTGGCAGTGAAGCTGCCAACCAAGCTCTACCAACTCCTGCTAAGCCACATAATTGATTGTCATTCAGAACGAAACGAAGTGAAGAACCGAGTACGCTAGCGTACGAGTTCACCGAAGGTAATCTGTTCATCATTAATATTTTTTGCCGGACAACAATGATTTAGAATTTAGAATTTAGAATTCAGAATGTGTACTATTCATGAATCTACGACTTTCGCTAATTCTACCTTCAGCCTTCTGCCTTCTGCCTTCTACCTTCTGCCTTCCTTCTCATCCTCATAGCACTGTGCATCCAGGGCTGCAATGGTTGCCATATTCACGATTTCGCGCACCGAGCTTTCCATCTGAAGGATATGAATGGGTTTTCCAAGGCCAATAAGAATCGGGCCAATAACCTCAGCGCCACCAATTTCCTGCATCATTTTGTAAGCAATGTTTCCTGAACTGAGGTTTGGAAAAATGATGGTGTTCACATCCATGTCCTGAAGCTTTGTGAAAGGGAACTTTTTCTGTCGTAGTTCTTTGTTAAATGCAAAATTCGCTTGCATTTCGCCGTCGACAATCAGGTTAGGATGGTCGCGGTGCAGAATCTCAACAGCTTCGTGTACCCGGGCGGGACTGCCTTCGCGCAGGGATCCGAAGTTGGTATAAGAAACCATGGCAATACGCGGGGTGAAGTTAAAGCGCTCCACAGCTTTGGCTGTTAAAAGGGTTGTATCGACGAGGGTTTGCGCCGAGGGCTGAATATTTACCGTAGTGTCGGAGAAGAAAAACGGACCTTTCTTGGTTTGCACAAGGTACATGCCGGCAATATGTCTCTGGGGGTTATTGGTACCCGCAATCTGAATTGCCGGGCGAATAACATCGGGGTACTTGCTCGAAAAGCCTGAAAGGAACGCGTCTGCCTCACCGGTTTCAACCATCATTACCCCAAAGTAGTTCTGGTTAAACATGAGTTCCTGAGCTTCCTCGAAGTTAAGGCCCTTGCGCTTCCGCTTGTCGAAAAGCAGTTTGGCATAAGCAGCCCTGCGTGAATCTTCCTGCTTGCTTTTTGGGTCAATGATGCTGACTTTTCCAAGGTCCAGATGGTTGTCATGGATCGATTTTTCGATTTCCTCCCGGTTTCCCAGTAAAATTGGAATACAGATACTGTCATGAATCAGTTCCTGCGCAGCTTTCAGCACCTTGTAGTCGCCGGCTTCGGCAAACACGACCCGTTTGGAGCGCTGTTTGGCTTTGAGACGGATATCTTGAATAATCTGATTGTCCAGACCCAGGCGCTTGCTCAGTTCCAGCCTGTATTTATCCCAGTCGGTTATCGCCTTTCCGGCAATGCCCGAATCCATTGCTGCTTTGGCAACCGCCGGGGCTACCCGGGTGATCAGCCTTGGATCAACCGGTTTGGGAATAATATACTCACGGCCGAAAACAAGATTTTTCGATTTGTATGCGGCGTTGACGCTCTCGGGCACGTCTTCCTTTGCCAGCTCGGCCAGGGCTTTTACGGCAGCAATTTTCATCTCCTCGTTGATGGTGCTGGCCCTGACATCCAAGGCTCCCCTGAAAATATAGGGGAATCCGAGTACGTTGTTAATCTGGTTCGGGTAATCGGAGCGGCCTGTTGCAAAGATAAGATCCTTGCGGGTAGCCATAGCTGTTTCATATGAGATTTCAGGGGTTGGATTTGCCATAGCAAAAACAATAGGATCCTTGGCCATAGAGCTGAGCATCCCGGCGGTCATTACATTGCCTTTCGAGAGACCCAGAAACACATCCGCGCCTTTTAGCGCATCAGCAAGGGTTTCCAATTTAGTATCCTGGGCAAACTCGGTTTTATAGCGGTTGAGATCGGTGCGGCTTTTCTGCAGAACTCCTTTGCTGTCGAGCATAATCAGATTTTCTTTTTTTGCACCGAGGGAGATGTACAGCCGTGAACAAGAGATGGCCGAGGCACCGGCACCATTCACCACAATTTTAATATTTTCAATTTTCTTGCCGTTAAGTTCCAAAGCGTTGAGCAAGCCTGCAGAAGAGATAATTGCTGTTCCGTGCTGGTCGTCGTGGAAAACAGGGATGGGCAGTTCCTTTTTCAGCCTTTCTTCAATCTCAAAACACTCTGGGGCCTTAATGTCTTCCAGATTGATTCCCCCGAAAGTCGGCGCGATGCCTTTAACAACTTCAATGAATCCTTCGATATCTTTGCGGTCGACTTCAATATCAAACACATCGATATCGGCAAATATTTTAAACAGCAGGCCTTTACCTTCCATTACCGGCTTTCCGGCAAGGGCACCGATATCCCCCAGACCCAATACGGCAGTTCCGTTGGATATAACGGCCACAAGATTGCCCTTCATGGTGTATTTGTAGGCGTCTTCAGGCTTTTTTTCGATCTCAAGGCAGGGTTCGGCAACGCCCGGCGAATAGGCCAGAGAGAGGTCAAGCTGGGTGCTGTGAGGTTTGGTGGGAATAACTTCGAGTTTCCCGGGACGTCCCTGGGAATGGTAGTTTAAAGCGTCTTCACGAGTGAATTTGGCCATGGTATAAGGTTTTAAATATTGATATCCAAACTGAAAGCCCCTTTCTCAAAGGCCTGTCAGCATAAGTTTCGGAACACCGGATTGCCCTTCAGTCTAAAATGGTCGAAATACCTGAGTACGCATGCCATAGAGCATAGCAGGAAACAGTCAGTAAACCCGTTTAAACGAAGATGAAAATCCTGTTTTGGGAAACGGAAGGAAATTTACGGATAAACCTTGACAATGAATATGCTTGAAAGCACCTTGCAGCAAGGAATATTTGCTTACAGATTTTATCAGGCGTCTTTGGCGCTCAGGAGTTCATCGGGAAGGCCGAGGGGAAGCGGGTTTTTCGTAATGGTTTTATAGAACTTCCTGTTTTTGTGAATGTCGCATGCCAAATAGATCGCATTAAGGAAAGAGCCGAAGAGGGCCTCGTCTTTTCCTGCTATTTCGTAAGCGGTCCCATGGGCGGGGGAGGTTCGGATAACCGGAAGCCCGGCGGTAAAGTTAACTCCCTCGTCTGCCACAAGTGTTTTGAAGGGAGTCAGTCCCTGATCATGATACATGGCAAGAACAGCATCAAATTTCGTAAAACTGCCGGAGCCGAAAAACCCGTCTGCAGGGTATGGTCCAAGAGCCAGAATGTTTTCAGACTTGGCAGCCTCGATAGCCGGAATAATGGTGTCGATTTCCTCACTGCCTATCAGTCCATTATCTCCGGCGTGGGGGTTAAGGGCCAGAACGGCTATTTTCGGCTTGCGTATTCCGAAATCCTCTTTCAGGGATTGGTTCATAATACGAAGCTTCGTTAAAATTCTTTCCCCGGTAATAAATTCCGGTAGCTTATTCATGGGTATGTGCCCGGCTACCACTCCGACTTTAAGAAGGTTGCTTACCATTAACATCAGTACATCATCGGCATCGAAAAACGTCTGCAGGTATTCCGTGTGTCCGCTAAAGGTAAAAATATCAGACTGAATATTGTATTTATTGATGGGGGCTGTAACAATGGCCTGAATTTTATCATCACGGAGGTCCTTAACCGCGGCTTCGAGGGCGAGAAAGGCCGACTCGCCGGCAGCAGCTGTGCTTCTTCCCAACTCAACGCGGATGTCCTCATCGATGCAATTGATGATGTTCGCGCGCTTTTCGCTGGCTTCTTCAATTGTGTTGATTGTATTGAAGCTGAAGTTATCGATATTCAGTGCTTTTCTGTGGTAGGCGGCTACCTTGGGACTCCCGTATACAATCGGAATACAAAGTTCCAGGATGCGGGAATCCATTAATGCCTTAATAATGACTTCGTAACCAATTCCGTTTATATCACCGTGGGGAATGCCAATTTTAATTTTTTCTTCGTTCATTGTTGTCAGTTAAATATCCTCAGGATTCGAGGTTTTTAAGGTAATTGAATAATAATCGTACTCCCACCCCGGTGCCGCCTGCTGTCCTGTAACCGTCGTTTTTCTTTATAAAAGCAGGGCCGGCAATATCGAAGTGAACAAATGGGTAGTCGGTGAAATGTTCGAGAAATTTTCCCGCTGTGATGGATCCGGCATATTTTCCCCCGATGTTTTTCAGATCGGCAATATCCGATTTGATAAGGTCGGCGTATTCGTCCCAAAAAGGAAACTCGGCAAGACGTTCGTAAACGTTGTTCCCGCTTTCGATGAGTTTCTCCATGACTTTACGGTCGGCATTTCCCATGCAAACAATGCCATAGCTGCCGATTGAGGCAGCAGCGGCTCCGGTTAGGGTGGCAAGGTCGATAACCAGTCCGGGTTTATATTGTTTGGCGTAGGAGAGTGCGTCGGCGAGGATCATCCGGCCTTCTGCATCCGTGTTGAGCACTTCAACGGTTGTCCCATCATACATATGGATTACGTCGCCTGGTGCATAGGCATTCCCGTCGGGGCGGTTATCGGTTGCGGGGATCAGTCCGATAATATGAACCGGGAGTTGCGCTTTGGCCACGGCATAAAATACACCTGCAACAGCAGCCGCTCCCGACATATCGCATTTCATATAATCCATCGAGTCGGCAGTTGGCTTCAGACTAAGTCCGCCGGTATCAAAAATGATTCCTTTGCCAACCAGCACAATGGGTTTTTTGTTTTTGGCCTCTTTCGGTTTGTATTCCAAAATTGAAAAGGTGGGAGGGTCAATGCTTCCGAGGTTAACGGCCAGCAAACCGCCCATTTTCAGAGACTCGATTTTTTTCTTGTTCAGGACTTCCACAGAAAAACCGGCTTCTTTTCCCATCTTCTCAACGGCCGATGCAAGCTGCTCGGAGTTCAGGTGGGAGGCGGGCTCGTTAATAAGATCACGGGTTTTGTAAACTGCATCCACAAGATGCTGCAAACTGTCGATGCACTTGTCTTCAACAAGAGGACAGGCAATGCGAATCTCCTCGAGTGATGACTTCTTTTTATCTTTGTCTTTAAAGTATTTCAGAAACTGGTAATTGGCTAAGGCCAGACCTTCAGCATACGCCAGAGCCGCCTCACAAGATCCATCGATGTGTACGATGGTGATTTTCTTTATATCGTGAAACTTCACTGCCGATAAGTTTTTTGCTGCGGCATTTCTCAGCTCTTCCATCACTTTTGATGAGGTTTTTTTCTCAGGGTCCAAAACCTGAATAAACACCTGCCGGGAGAACTGGTTAATTGTGATTTGGGTCTTGTTGCTCTCAATTCTTTGCTTAAGGAATTTTCTTTCTTCGTCGGAAGATAAAAATTCAGCAAAATGACTGCCTTTGGCCCCTATAAGGACAACATTGTCCTTCATGGGAAAATCTTCAACTTTTCTGATTTTCATGATGCTTTTTTTTGATATAGAAAGTCCTTGAGACAAAGATAATGTAAAATTTTAAACCACCGGTAAACTACTTTATTTCCTTTAGATACGCTAGAAATTCCTTGCACTGTTGGCGTTCCATTGAGTTAATCTGTTGTTTTGGGTTGGTACAACGTATATCTGTCAATGATTTACTACAAGTCAGATCAACTTTGAATCGATTAGGATTTTCACGGAATTGGTTAATCCAGTCTCCCCCGAGAAAATATATTATTACATTTGTGAAAAATCCCGGATGATGAAATTGGACGCGATAATCAATAAAGCCTTGGGCCTTAAATTTTTATCCCTTAATGAGGCCGTCCTTTTGTATACCCGGCTTTCCACTTCCGAACTCATGTGGCTTGCGCATGAAATCAGGAAAATTAAGGTTCCGGGGGACGAGGTAGGCTGGATAATCGACAGGAACATCAACATCACCAATGTTTGTTCGGCCCGTTGTCGCTTCTGCAATTTCCATCGGGTTCCCGATCATAAGGAAGCATTTATTACCTCCCCCGACGAATACAAGGAAAAGATTATAGAGTTGTTTAAGTTGGGAGGAGAGCAGGTTCTTTTGCAAGGCGGACTTCACCCGCAGCTGGGTTTGGCGGAATATTCCGGTCTGTTCAGAACCTTGAAGGCCACATTTCCTGATCTAAAACTGCATGCCTTGGGTCCTCCCGAGATTCATTTTCTGGCACGGAAGGAGAAAAAATCCTACCGCGAAATTCTCGTTGCACTTATGGAGGCAGGCCTTGACAGTCTTCCCGGAGCGGGTGCGGAGATTCTTTGCGACGAAGTGCGTAAGAAGATATCCGGCGGCAAATGCGGTAGTGGCGAGTGGCTTGATGTGATGCGTGTAGCCCACAAGCTTAACCTTCCTACCTCGGCAACCATGATGTACGGGCATATCGAAACCATGGAGCATCGGATTGAGCACCTCATTAAGATCCGGGATTTGCAGGCCGAGAAACCCGAAGGGGCTCATGGCTTTGTGACTTTCGTTCCTTGGCCTTTTCAGGCGGAAGACACCCGCCTGAGTGAAATTTTTCCGGGCGATTACTCTCTGAACAGCCTTGAATATATCAGGCTTCTTTCCATTAGCCGGATCGTTTTGAGCAATATCGGACATATTCAAGCTTCCTGGCTAACGGTGGGGCTTCCCACCGCGCAGCTTTGTCTGCATGGGGGTGCAGATGATCTGGGTTCGATTATGATTGAGGAAAATGTGGTTTCAAAGGCAGGCGCGTCATTTAGGACCGATGCGGAGGGGATCACCCGGGCAATCAGCGAGGCGGGATTCAGGCCGAGGTTCAGAAATCAGAAGTATGAGACAATGAATTACGCGAAACAATCTAAGGATTATTCCTAAAATAGTGCCTTGTTAGTACCTTAAAGAACTCCCGTTCCAGAATCATTCCAGAGATAAATTCATGTTCGGAGAAAAGCTCCGGCTGCGATTGCAATCTGCTTTCATCCAAATCGATCTGGTAAAGAAGGGCGGAAAGTTTTTCGGGTTCCCGTTGCAACAATTCGGCAATGATCCGGGTCAATTGAAAATATAGCGATTCGTAGGCATAGCTGATATCCCCCGGAAAGTTAACCTCCATGCCAAAGCTCGCAAAATCCTTTATCACCTGGAGGGCGGTTTCTTTGATAATAAGCTCGTTGTATTTGAACTTTTCAATTTCTGAGGTTGGGAGGAGATTGAATTTCATAACTGAGGTTTTACATATTTCGAAATCGTCGTCAGTCCATCGCTTCAGAACCATGTTTATTTTATCACATTGAAAGAATACACGATTGCTTCCATTTGCCGCATGAGGTTTCTTTTCTTGTTGTTGGGGTTATACACGTAAGCTTCCACCGTAACGATTTCGTTGGTAACCGGATCAAGGGTGCTGTGGCTCAGAAACGGACCACCCATGTAACCTTTGTTTAACTCCCATAATCCCCTGATTTCAACAAAATCTTGCCCATTGATTTTCAAATCGTAGCTCAAAGGAGGGAAAGCCTCTGTGGTAGTCATATAGGAACCAACGCGGGTACCTTCGGTATATTTTTTCAGGAACTCGTTTCTCTTTTCAATCAGCCGACTTGTGGAGAAGTCGTTTTTATCGAAATAGGGGTAGCGGTAAATGAAAACCACCTGACTGGTCTGGCTCGATTCGATGGAAAGGGAGGCGAAGTCGTCAGTGTTTATGTCGATATTGTATCCTCTGGGAACTGCCATGTCGATTCGGAATTTTGACAGTACGCTTTTGATATTTAGGTCTTTGCCCGAGCGGTATACCTCGGCAAGCCTCTTACGGTCGTAATGTTGCAGGTTATTGATCAGGCGGTTTTTGCTGTCGGCTATCAGGGCATCAAGCGACTCCGTATCCGGGGCCAGCAAGCGAACAACGAGTTGTGGCCGGGCCCAGATGTTTTCGTTGAATTTTATAATTGCGGAATCATGCACTGAAGAAACATCCACAATGACTATCGATCGGTGCATCTTGAACAAATCGTCGAAGGCACCCGAAGGTATGTGGATGACATCGAAAAGGGGCTCGGGCTGCGGAAGTGCAGGGAATTCCTGTTCCAGCGTTTCCCGAAGGGTGTTTCCCCCCTGGCTTTTCCATAGGTTATGATCCATTACAACCAAAATCTCTCCGGCAGTTCCTGTTACATTCGGAAGACCCGAACTGTTTTT
>CAMAZH010000108.1 GCA_945863035.1 Chitinophaga pinensis
ATGCCTGCGCTGTATGCCGCAACAAATTTGTAGGAGGAAAGGCTTACGCGTTCTACGGGATTGGGCGACATCACTCCAATGAGGGAATTAAAGGGAACCATCACAACAGTATATGCAACCAGAAGCATAAAATAGCTGGAATAGGCCCAAATCAGTTTTCCGGGATCCGACAAATCAGGAGTCGTGAACATCAAAACTGTAAGCATCCCAAGCGGAAACGAACCAAACAACAAATAGGGTCTGAATTTTCCCCAGCGTGTTTGTGTCCTATCGGCAATGCTTCCCATAATGGGATCATTGAGCGCATCAAATATTCGAACCACTAAAAACAAAGTGCCTGCAGCAGCGGCAGAAATTCCAAACACATCGGTATAAAAAACCGGCAAAAAAAACATCATGGTTTGCCAGAGGCTACTGGCTGCAAGCTCGCCAACGCTGTATCCGATTTTCTCTTTTACCGATAATTTCATTAGGTTGAGTAGTTTTAGTAAGGTCCAAAAATAGACTGAATGTACCGTATCAGGGTCGGCTATTTTTTTTTATTAGTTGGTTATTTTAAATTGCGGGATATCCGGATCGTTTTGAATTCAAAATACCAAACCTTTTAAATAAAATGTTTAACTTATACATCCCTCTTTTACAGTAGTTTTGAATCCCTAATAAACAGATACTGTGAACAACCGCAAAATCATCGTTTCGGCCATAAACACGGCAGGACTCATCGAAACGCCCTATGCCGAAACGATTTCCGGCGACAACGAAATCATAATCAAAACCCGTTATTCCCATATCAGTTCCGGAACCGAGCTGGCCTGCATTGCCGGGCTGGAGTCATTTTTTCAGATTCCGGGAACTCCAGGGTATACTGCTATTGGCGAAATTCTTGAAAAGAGCAGGAACGTAAGCGATTTCGAGGTCGGCGATTTGGTCTACACCTATGGTCCGCATGCCCAATACTTCAAAATAAATATCACCGACCGGTGGCATGGAGTGTGTGCAAAACTGCCTCGCGGAATCGACCCCATATCCGCCAGTTTTGCCCATATGGCCGGGATCGCAATGACAGCCTTACGAACTTCCTCCATCGAGCTGGGCGATGATGTTCTGGTTACAGGATTGGGAGCTATTGGCAATCTGGCTGCACAGCTTGCACAACTTCAGGGGGCTAACCTTATCGCGACCGACATCAGCACTGCCCGGATTGCTGTAGCCAAAACCTGTGGGATTTCTAACACCGTAAATAATTCCACTGAAAATTTAAAGGACCTGATCCAGGAAAAAACCGATGGCAGGATGGTCTCTACACTAATCGATGCAACAGGATCCGTAAAACTGATTTCAGAGGCCATTAAATTGGTTGGGATGAACGGTGAAGTTATTCTTCTGGGTTCCCCCCGTGCTCCCTTCGAAACCAACCTCACCTCTTTCATGCAACATTTTCATTATCTCCCCTGGTGCCATACACTCAAGGGAGCTTTGGAATTTACCTATCCAACGCATCCGGTTGAATTCGCAAAGCACAGTATCGAACGCAATGCGCGGATAATCCTGGAATTTATTCTATCGGGCAAGTTAAATGTTAAACCTCTTTTATCCCATCTGATCCTACCCTCCGAAATCCAGGCGGCATATGATGGCTTAAGGAATAAGCCTGACGAATATTTTGGGGTGGTACTGGATTGGACAAAATAACTCAGACAACTAAAACATTTTTTATAAGCGAACTATGAGCAAGTTTCAAATCGGAATTATCGGGGCAGGCATGATCGCCGATCGCCACATCGAAAATTTTCTCAAAACGGGCAAGGCAAACATTAAGTGGCTGGCCGACTTGAAGCCTGAGGCTATGGCAAATCTGGCATCCAAACACCGGATTCCTCAAACATCTGATGACTACCACGATATTCTGAATGATCCGGAAGTAGACAGCGTAGTGATATGCACACCCCCCAGCTCCCACAAGCAGATCTATCTTGATTCCGTTACAGCCGGAAAACATGTACTGATCGAGAAACCGGCGGCTATGAGTCTGGCCGGGATCGATGAGATGATTGCTCTCGCAGCCCGACATCCCGAAGTAAAGATATGTGACTGCTCTGCCCGACATTCCAGACTTCAGCCTAAGTTCAGAATTGTAAAGAAGATGATTGAAGAGGGGAAACCTACCCAAAGTGAGAAACAGTAAATTGGAAAACCCCACATCGAAATAATGAATAAAAAAGAACTTTTTCTTGATTTCCTTAATTCAGGTCCCCAGAACGGGTGTATCCCTTTTCATCCCATTTTAATGCATTTTGCTGCCCGATCGAATAATTCAACTTATGGGGAATTTGCTTCAGATCACAGGGTTTTGGTGGAGAGCAATATCCGATGCATGGAACAATTTGACCTCGACTGGGTAGAGTTAATCTCCGATCCGTACCGCGAAACTGCCGCCTTTGGTGCCAAAATAAAATTTATACCGGAAGGGGTGCCCATTTGTCTCTCCCCGATACTAAAAACAAACGCAGATATTCATAATCTTAAAAATCCTGACGTTTACAAGTCACCCCGTACCCTCGACCGCATCGAAGCTGTCATCCTGTACCAGAAACTGCTTAAGGGAACCGTACCTGTTTTCGGGTGGATCGAAGGCCCGCTCGCCGAAGCCTGCAGCCTTGCCGGCGTTGGGAATATGCTTGTGATGCTGATGACAGATCCTGATTTTTGCGACTTTCTGTTAGACAAGTGTATGATTACAGCTAAAGAGTTTGCAAAAGCCCAGATCGATGCAGGATGCGATGTGATTGGCATCGGGGATGCTATTTGCTCGCAGATTGACCCTGTGGATTATAACCGCTACGTTTTGGAGAGGCATAAGGAACTTACCCGCTACATCCATTCATTGGGCGGAAAAGTTAAAATCCATATTTGTGGGAATATTACCCATCTTTTACCCTCCCTTGCTCAAGTCGGACCCGATATTCTCGATATCGACCATCAGGTAAGCTTTGACGAAGCATATCATTTTATGGGTCCGCGAACAGCGATTTGCGGAAATATTGATCCGGTTGTAATTCAGGATTCCTGTCCGGATGAAATTGCCAAATTAACCCAATCCCTTATTTCTGCAAATGCCGGGAAGAAGTTTATCTTATCAGGTGGGTGTGAGATAACCGTAAATACAACTCATGAGAATCTTCATGCAATGAGAATCCCCTTGAAATAATGAATTCTTTTTGCTTTGATTCAACAAGAACCAGCACTCCCGGTAACTGGCTACAGGGTTGATGTTACCGGTACCTGGAAGGTGACTATAAGTTCTCTTGAAGGAGTTTTTTCGGGGGAATCGCTTTTAAACCTTCCCGGGAAACCTTACATTGCGGTAAGAATCATTAAACAATAGGTAACTGAAAAAACGACGTTAAATTCCAAATGTTCATGAAAATTATGTTTCGATTTTATTCAAAAACCAGGGAATCAGTATTTGTAATACTTTCCCCATTATTTTTAATGCTAGCTTCCTGCGGGATTAACAAAGAGCCGGTCTCTTTCACTCCGGGTGAAATATGGAATGACAATAATGGTGTTCATATTAATGCCCATGGCGGGGGCATTTTATACCATAACGGCAACTACTTCTGGTACGGTCAGCATATGATTGAAGGTGATGAAGGCAATAAAGCCATGGTGGGTGTTCATGTCTATTCCTCTTCCGACCTTAGCAACTGGGAGGATCGGGGAATTGCCCTAAAAGTTGATGAAGAGGATGAAGAAAGTGATATTGCCAAAGGCTGTATCCTGGAGCGACCGAAAGTTATCTATAACGAAAAAACCGGCAAATTTGTGATGTGGTTCCACCTTGAGTTAAAAGGTCAGGGTTACTACGCTGCCCGATCAGGGGTGGCTACAAGCGATCGTCCGGAGGGACCTTTTCAGTTCATACGCTCCTTCCGACCCAATGCCGGGTTTTGGCCCATAAATGCAGGGGAGTATCATAAAAGACAGGTTGCCGACAGTATTAAAGCCAGCTATTGCGGCGGTAAAGGTTGTCTGCCGGCCCATCCCGACACACTCAACCTTCTGGGTCGGGATTTTGCCAAAGGACAGATGGCCCGCGACATGAACCTCTTTGTTGACGACGATGGCAAAGCGTATCATATCTACTCCTCCGAAGAAAACAGCACAACCCATATTTCTCTGCTTACCGACGACTACCTTTCGTATTCGGGAACGTATGCACGATTCTTCGCCGGCCGGTACATGGAAGCCCCAGTGATTTTTAAAACATCACAAGGAACCTATTTTTTCATGGGATCGGATTGTACCGGTTGGAGTCCAAATGCAGCCAGATCTGCAGTGGCAAAAAACATCCTTGGACCCTGGACCGAGTTGGGAAATCCCTGCTTCGGATCCGATTCCTTAACTACCTTCAACTCTCAGAGCACCTGCATCTTTCCTGTACACGGGGAAAAAGACCGCTTCATCTACATAGGCGATCGATGGACACCCGATAATGCCATCGAC
Organism: Chitinophaga pinensis; assembly: GCA_945863035.1. Classification (GTDB taxonomy): domain Bacteria; phylum Bacteroidota; class Bacteroidia; order Bacteroidales; genus JACJXF01. The sequence continues at coordinate 4,507 of CAMAZH010000108.1, forward strand.
GGAAGATATATCTGGCTCCCGGTTGAATTGAAGGATGACCGATTTGAAATAAGGTGGCATGACAAATGGAAGCTTTAACCAATAAAATATTTAACCAATGAAATTATTAAATCTGCTTCTTATCCTTGCGTTTTTGTTTCACGATCTGAATTCGCAGAACCTCCTGAAATTCGACTGGAAATTCCAAACCGGTGATAATCCGGAATGGGCCGAAGCCGGTTACAACGACGGCAACTGGGCCACAATCACCGCGGGTACTAACTGGGAATCACAAGGATTCAGCAATTACGACGGTTTTGCCTGGTACCGTCAGACACTGGTTATCCCATCAAAACTCAAAAAAGAAGCTTTTGCCAACAATGGTCTTATCCTTAATCTGGGCACCATCGACGACGCCGACTATACCTACTGGAATGGCGAACGCATAGGAAATAATGGCGAGATGCCTCCTAATTACCTTGGAGCATATGACAAGCAGCGTTTGTATACCATTCCCCCGGAAAAAATCTTATGGGATCAGGCCAATGTGATTGCCGTAAGGGTATTTGATGACGGTGGAGGAGGTGGTATCATTGGCGATGAAATCGGTTGTTATGTTAAAGGTCTCGAGCAGCTACTCACTATTGAACCACAGTTTGCCCGGCCCGATCACCTGTTTCTTGAAAAAGGAACCATCCGGATCCCCATAAAGATTACGAATCAGATGAAAACCTCCCTGAAAGGTACGGTTACCCTCAAATTATTATCTGATTTCGGTTCATCTGTCGCTGTGGTGAATCTGCCGGTATCCGTTAAAGCCGGTAAATCGACAACCCTGACACTGGTAGCCGGCGAGCTGGCGCCCGGTTTCTATAATGGAAGCTTTCTGTTTTCCGGTGAAAACAACAACAAGAAGATGGATTTCAGTATCGGCGTGCGCCCGGAAGAAATTGTTTCGCCAACCGACCGGCCTGACGATTTCGATACTTACTGGATGCGAGCCAAAAGAGAGTTGGCAGCGGTCGACCCCCAGTTCAAGCTCATCCGTCAGGATTCACTTTCCACTGCAGCAAAAGAAGTGTATCTCGTGGAAATGCGATCCCTTGGAAATGTCCTTGTCAGAGGCTGGTACACCAAACCGGTGAAGCCCGGAAAATATCCTGCTATCCTTCACGTTCAGGGTTACAGCTCCGTTATGATACCTGCTTATGCCTACCAGGGTAATGATATGATTAGTTTCAACCTTAACATCAGAGGACACGGCAACAGCCGTGATAATATCAATCCCGGATTCCCGGGATATATGCAGTACAATGTAAACGATAAGGAATTATATGTTTACCGGGGAGCTTATATGGATTGTATCAGGGCTGTGGATTTCCTTTGCAGCCAGGAGTGCACCGACACCTCACGCATTGCCGTTGAAGGCGGAAGCCAGGGTGGGGCACTGAGTTTTGCCACCGCTGCCCTCGATTCGAGAATCGACCTCTGCGCACCCGATGTTCCCTTCCTTTCGGATTTTAAAGACTATTTTAAAGTAGCTGCCTGGCCCGGTGGTGAATTTGCCAATTATTTCAAGGAGCATCCGGAAGTCACTGAAGAAGAAATTTATACGACTCTAAGCTATATCGACATTAAGAATCTTGCTCCATGGATAACAGTACCGGTACATATGTCGGTAGGACTGCGGGATGTAACCTGTCCTCCACACATAAACTTCGCGGCATACAACCAACTTAAAACAGAAAAAGAGTATAAGATATACCCGTTTGCCGGTCATGGATTACCCTCTGAAAACTATGAACTAAAAATGAACTGGATTAAAAAACATTTCGGTCTTTTGGAATAGCTAATACAATTCATGAGCCGATCGAATCTGAACATTTTGCAATTTGAACTTTGCACTTTGAATTTTGAATTTTTCCATATAGCTATAAATCGTGTTGTATGTATTCACACTACATTCTCCAACTGATATTCCTTGCCCTTTTATTTCAGGGATGCAAAGAAAAAGAAAACTGGTTTCCTTTCAACCCTATTGAAAGAGAAGGAATATCTGCAACCGATCAGGGTCACTGGCTCGATGCGCCAGCCGGAAAAACACAGGCAATATATTATCTTGTTGAATTCAAATAAAAAATCCATTCCCATGAAAACAGTTCTTCTCGTTACTGCACTTTTTCTGCTTGTCATTCTTTCAAGCTGCAATCCTCAACAGCCCGGGAACCCAAAAATCCCTGTTCTGATCGACACCGATGCCAACAATGAACTCGACGATCAGCATGCTTTGGCTTATCTGTTTTTTAATGGCAACACCTTCGAGGTTTCGGGTGTAACGGTAAACACCACTTTTAACGGAGGAACTATTGATGAGCAGTACAAAGAAGCAAAGCGGGTGATGCAACTCTGCAATGTTTTTGAATCCATTCCTCTTTTAAAAGGAGCAAACGGATCCTTCAGTGAAATAAGAGCCTTCCTTGGTCAGGAGCAATTTGACGGATCCGAAGCGGTGAACTTCATTATTTCTCAGGCACACAAAGAGAGAAAAGACAAACTTGTGCTTTTACCGGTCGGCAAACTTACCAATATTGCTCTGGCCCTCGAAAAAGATCCCAGCATTGCTTCGAAAATAAGGGTTGTTTGGCTGGGCTCCAATTATCCGGAAAGTGGGGAGTATAATCAGGACAACGACACAGACGCATTAAATTATATTCTTTCTCTGGATTTGCCCTTTGAGATTGTTACCGTACGTGGAGAACAAAACACGGGCACTGCGCATGTGAAAGTATCCCGCGAAGAGATGACGGGTATGATGCCCGGGCTGGGTCCCAAAGTAGAGCCGGTAGAAGGACGACATGGCGGCACATTCACCTGTATCGGCGATTATTCGGTAAACCTGTTCGAACATTGCGATTATTATGGGAACCCTCCTTCACGTTCGCTTTATGACATGGCAGCGGTCGCCGTTGTTAAAAATCCCGGATTTGCTCAGTCCCGTATTATCCCTGCCCCGGTACTTGTCAACGGAATCTGGGTTGAACAACCTGAGAACAAGCGCACAATAACCATCTGGGAAAATTTCAACCGGGATGCGATTATAGATGATTTTCACAGTTCAATGAAGAATTATGTTCTTGCGGAAAAGGAAAAATAATACATCACTCAAAATCACTAAGAGCAACTATACTGCCGGGCTATAAAATATTTGCCTTGCTGCCCCTGAAATCACATTGCGGTTATCAGAATCTATCAGGAGAATAAAACAAAATAGAAAACTCCTTTCCTTCCAGCGTTCGGTATTTTTGGGCTAAATACTCTATGATGAAGAAAATCCTGATCGTCGGTTTGGCTTTGCTCATGTTACTTTCCTGCAGCAGGAATGAAACAGGGCGGGATGCGGAAATTTTATACAAGGGATTCCTCATCCCTCCCCTCGAAGCACGCCCCAGAGCGCTGTGGGCTTGGGTGGACGGGAACTTTGACCTCGATGAGATTAGCCATGAAATGGAAGAAGCCCAGCGCATGGGTTTGGGTGGTTTCGACATCTGGGATGTTTGGAGCGTGGTGGATGAAGAGGATAAAATTAGCCCCGGTCCGGCATTTATGTCCGACTCATCACTGGAAGGCATCTGCCATGCCATTCGTGAAGCGGAACGTCTGGATTTTGACCTAGGACTGATCATCGCCAGTGGCTGGAATGCCGGGGGACCCTGGACCCTTCCTGAAAACCAGACGATGGGAATTTTTCACTCCGATACGCTTCTCGGGGGAGGCACAACAATTTCCCTCAAATTAAATTTTCCGGAACTCCCCGGCCTTGCAGGAAAAACCGGCCGCAAAAGGAAAGCACTGATCCCCTTGGGAGAAAACGGTCTCCCGCAGTTTTATAAAACCATTGCTGTTATGGCAATACGTCAGGGAGGCGACGCGGCACTCTCCCCCGAAAAAGATATAATTGACCTTTCTAAAAAGCTCACGGACGAGGGCTATCTGGAATCGGAACTCCCTCCGGGAAACTGGAACATCCAATGGTATGTGTGCACAACCAACGGAGAACCGATGATTGCTTCCACTCCCAATTCCATCGGACCGATGATTGATCATTTCAACCCGGAAGCCAGTGTGGCTCATATTGAATTCTTTATCGAAAAGCTCGAAAAAGCGCTTGGCAAACCGCTTGCAGGTTCTGGCTTGTCGTATTTTTACACCGACAGCTTTGAGGTCAAAGGATCGCTATGGACCCCACGCCTTACGGAAGAGTTTGAAAAACGCAAAGGATACAGTCTCCTGCCCTATCTCCCCGCTTTTAGTGGCCAAATAATAGCCGATTCTAATGTAACCGCACGATTTAAATTTGATTTCAACCAGGTACTGTCGGACCTTATCATAGAATCGCATTATGCAAAAACCCGGGAAATCTGCGAGGCGCATGGTGTTGGCTTTGTAGCTGAGGCTGCAGGTCCGGGGATGCCTGTGCACAATTGTCCGTTTGAATCGCTGAAATCATCAGGGGTTCTTACCTTTCCGCGGGGAGAATTCTGGCACATTCCTTCCAATTCGAAGTACTGGCGCGACATGCAAAACTCGGAAAAAAGCAGGCATTATCTGGAGGAGTTGCAGGTAATAAAAGGAGTTGCATCGGCTGCGCACATCTACAACCAGAAATTTGTGGAGGCGGAATCCTTTACCGGAACGCACCTATGGAACGAGGGCCCGGGCGATCTAAAACCCACGCTCGACCGAGCTTTGTGTGAAGGCCTCAACCGGGTGATTTTTCATACCTGGCCGCATACCCCGAAAAATTCAGGTACCCCGGGATGGGTGTATTCCTTTGGAACCATTGTAAATGAAAACCGCATCTGGTGGCCTATGGCTAAACCTTTTATGGACTATATCGGGAGAAGCAGCTTTATGCTTCAGCAGGGAAATTTTGCCGGCGATATACTCTTTTACTACGGAGATGCAGCTCCTAATTTCGCTCCCCCGAAATCCATAATACCCGAACTGGGATTTGGATACGACTATGATTATATCAATACTGACATACTTCTCAACCGGCTGAGCTTCGAAAAAGGCGGATTAACCCTTCCCCAGGGACAGAAGTATAAAGTGCTTGTGCTGCCCGATTCAAGGTCAATAAACCCGGAGGTTCTGGAAAAGATAAGCCTGCTGCTCAAAAAAGGGGCTATTGTGGTGGGTCCTAAACCGGAAAATAGCCACAGTCTCACCAACTGGGAGGAAAATGATGCCAGAGTCAGAACAATTTCTGAAAACATCTGGGGAAATCTTGACGGCAAAACAAACCGGGAACGGAAGGTAGAAAAAGGACTCCTGTATTGGGGACTCCCCTTGCGGGAAGTGCTGATGAAAAATGATATCGTTCCCGATTTTGATTTCTCGGGTGACTTACCTGCTACCACTCTTGATTTTATTCACAGGTCGGTGGGTGAAGTCCAGCTGTATTTTATAAGAAACACAAGTAATCAGCATGTGTCAGGAGCTGCAAGATTCCGTGCAACCGGAGCGGACGTGGAGTTCTGGGATCCGGTGTCGGGAAACCGCATTCCGCTTTCACTATTCAACCATGCGGAGGGAGTAACCGAAATCCCTCTGGAGCTGGAGCCCTTTCAATCAATGTTTGTAGTGATCAGCGGGAAGAGCAAAGGGAAAACCCATAAAGGCTGGGATCCGGAAAGCCAACCATTTGAGAAGCCCGCTTTCAGAAAAATAGAGTTCATGCATAAATGGACGATAAACTTCCCTGCAGAATGGAAAGGCCCGGGAAAAATCGAAACCGACAGCCTGAAATGGTGGAATGAATTTCCCGGTGACAATATCCGGTTTTTCAGCGGGATTGCCAGTTATGAAAATGATTTCGAGGTATCGGGAGACAAAGGCAAGGAACCGGCAAAGTACCGGATTTCGCTCGAAGATCTGGCTGAAGTTGCAGAAGTTTATCTCAATGGGAATTATGCCGGAACGATCTGGCACTATCCCTTTCAAATTGATATTCAGGGGAATATAAATCCCGGTAAAAACCATATTGAAATAAAGGTAGCAAACACCTGGGCCAACAGGTTGTGCGGCGATGCCCGGCTTCCGGTGAGCGAACGTATTTCCAATACAAACGTGGTTCGACTGCCAAACGCATGGTCACATCCCATGAAAGAAATTCCGAAAGACGAATACCCGCTTATTAATAGCGGTATCTATGGGGAAATCTTGTTGCTGGAGTATTTATAATCGATTCGCTTTAAACTATTCTGAATTTTCTACGGAGGAAGTTAAGTAGTTCTCATTTATTTTAGCTTAATTTGCATCCTCAATTACGGCTCGTAGCTCAGCTGGTAGAGCATATGACTCTTAATCATAGGGTCGAGGGTTCGAGCCCCTCCGAGCCGACAGTAAACATAGGGCTTTCAGGGATGAAAGCCTTTTCTTTTTGATAAATGGGTACGGGAATGGGTACGTCAATTATCTATGCATATCTAATAGGTCTTATAAATTGGTAAGATATTACCAATTGTCTTCTCCCATTTTGCTTGCAGAACTGGAAAGTGATTCTTTTAAATCTTGAATTACTAATTTAATATTTTGATCCGTTAATTCTGGAATATTCTCGATCCATTCCCTTTTAGCCATATATAAAAAACCGCAAGCAGGTTTCTCATTGTCCAATGAACCACCGCTATATCCTCGAACACTTGATTCATGACTAAAATTTGAAATCCAATACTTATATCGGCTATCTTTTAATTGAATTTTTAATGTAAAACTAACACTGCCACCTCTAATAGAAAAACTTCCCTTCCCGATAATTATTCCCGCATCTTTGTCATCCAATTGAATTACATCATTAGCTGATTTAAAAGATTCAGCAAACCAGATCTTCGATTTTAAATATAATTCAGATTGATTTAAAGTTGAATCAACTAATACTAATTCAGAGTACTCAATCAGCTTAGTGTCCGGATTTAAAGGCAATGTTTTTTGGCCCTCCAATGCAAAAGAACCAAACATAATTAAGGTGAAAACTACTAGATAATTTTTTTTCATACCCAACAATTAAAATGATAAATAGCAATTTTGGTTTATCGAAACAAAAAATGAAATTACTAAAAAGTATTTTTGAAGACAGCAGAACAATACTTTTTTTGATTAAGGGACGGCTCTCTATAAAAAAGCAATCCTTAATAAGCCTTTAGAGAATTCCTCAGAATCAAAAGAGATACCCAAATAGCTTCTATTAATTTCAACTTTTTGATTTTTAACCAGACAAGGATGATTTTCAATATATCAGCGCTGATTTATAAATTCATAAGGATAACAGTTCTTTGTGATTTTGAATTACCTTACTCTCAACATATCTTGCTTATTGTTAAAAAGATATACAAGGAATATTGAATACCCTGAAATTTCGTAGAATATTGTAGTTTGCTTGCTTAATACTGCTTTTCGCAATCTCGGATTAAACTGAGAAATTGGAAATAGTTTGGGATTCTGTCCAATTAGGTCTATTTGCTTTGAAAGTCTTTTTTTAAAATCCTCAATCTCCCGATTAGTCCATCTGGTTCGTAAATAATCCAGAATATCTTCAAGGTTATTTATGGCTTCATCGGTCCAGAAAATCTTAAACTCAGAGCCCATATTTAGATTTTACTTTACTGTGAGCTGTCACTTTTCCATCATCAACATCTCTTAATCCACGTTCGATACCCGCCTTGTGCTCATCGGATAAATCCTGCCACCATTCATTTTGTGAAGCATTCGAGTCTTTTACTAACTTTAAATACTGAATGGTTTCATCATCATCAAGCTTGGCAAGCCATTCTATTAGCTCTAATTTGATAGCTTCGTGTCCCATGCTCTCTTTTTTTTCAAATTTACATTAATTAGGCCTTATTTTCAAAAGTTTAATACAGGGTCCTTGAATATTATATTAAATCCGGCTATTCATCTGAAAACCTATTCCTTTGAGGCTATTCCGTTTTCTCCAAAACTGCGCTATAGGTAATCCCGTTTTCATTAAAAGCCTCTATCGAAAAAAAGTATTCCTGCGCTGCATCCAGACTGTTTATCACGAGGGAGGTGTCCCTGTATACCATATAACTGTGATATAGCTTATCCGGGTTGCTCCCATAAGACAATACATAACCTGTAGCATTCTTTGATGGGTTCCATGCCAACTCAACGCTTCGCCTGTCTGTTGGGTTTCGTTGAACCTGAAGTGCGGCAACACTTTCCGGTTTCTCGCCCATACCCTTCCCAAAAACCCTGAATCCGCTCAGCGCGAAATGTCCGCTGCCTACATGCTTGTTCTTGATTTTCACATATCGGCAATTGACCTTTTCAGCCAGCTGAACATAATCGTGTGGGTTGTCTTTGAGATTTTCAGACTTGTCTGCTATCAGCTCCCAGTTGACATTATCGTCAG
>CAMAZH010000109.1 GCA_945863035.1 Chitinophaga pinensis
GGGTTACAGGGTTACAGGGTTACAGGGTTACAGGGTTACAGGGTTACAGGGTTACAGGGTTACAGGGTTACAGGGTTACAGGGTTACAGGGTTACAGGGTTACAGGGTTACAGGGTTACAGGGTGATGACAGTACCCGTAGGCTGAGCTTGTGGAAGCTGAGCTTATCCAATCTGAAACCGAAGCCTTTAAAAAATGAACCTCGTGCCTATAAAATTGTTTAAGGAAAAAAAGCAAATGAGTTTGTCATTATCCGAACTGCGAAAAGAATACGCCCTTAAAAGCCTCACCAAAAAAGACGTGGATCCTGATCCTTTCAAACAATTCTCTATCTGGTTTGATGAGGCTAAGGTAAGTATCACGGGGGAACCGAATGCCATGGTGCTCAGCACGGCCGCAGCCGATGGGAAACCGTCTTCGAGGGTTGTTTTACTCAAAGGCTTTTCCAATGATGGCTTCCTGTTTTTCACAAACTATTTGTCGCGAAAGGGCAACGAACTACATCAAAATCCCTCTGCAGCATTGCTTTTTTTCTGGGGGGAATTGGAACGACAAATTCGCATTGAGGGAAACGTTGAAAAGATAAGCCGGGAAGAGTCGCAGAAATATTTCCTCTCCCGACCCCGTGCCAGTCAGATCGGGGCTCTTGCCTCCGGGCAAAGCAAGCCGGTTGAAAACAGAATGATTTTGGAAGAAAGATTCCGGCAATTGGAAACGGCCTTCGGGGAAAAGGAAATACCCTGTCCGGAACAATGGGGCGGATATATCGTAAAGCCCAACTATTTCGAATTCTGGCAAGGCCGCCGCAGTCGTCTTCACGACCGTATCAGCTATACTCCTGAGGCCGGTGCTTGGAAAACCGAAAGGCTCTCTCCCTGAAAACCGGCTTGCCCCCCGCTTACATCACATGAATGTACTTAAGCACCAACTCCCTGATTTTCTCTGTGTTTCCCATGATCCGGTCCGATAATCCCTGGTCGTTATGAGCCTTTAGTCGTCGTATCACATTGTCGATCATTCCGGGGGAGAATACTCCCGATTTCTCAAATACATGTCGTTTCGCATGCAATGCCTCAGCAGAGTCGAAGCAACTATATGGCAAATGGTTAAGGGTTTCTAATTTCTCCTTGTTCTTGAAGATGTCAACTCCCACATAAAGGGAATCGGCCAAAGAAGTAGCGTCTTTCATGACTAGCCCGTGGGCACCAGCCACCACCAAACCCGCAAGGAGATTATAAATATCGGCTGAGCCGTCGGGTACCCGGAATTCAACGGTCTGCGAGTCTCCAACAGGTATATTCACAGTTGGTTCACAGGGATTTGCATCTTTAAGCATATCGGTTTTCCCTAACCATCCCAGAGGAACACGCACCAAAACGCTGCGGTTACGGTCGCCCCAGCACACATAGGTGGGAGCTTCCTGATTTGGGACCAGTCGGAGGTAGGAAGTTGGGATGGTGTTGCCAAAAGCTGTCAACGCAGGGGCAACATCGAGAATGCCGGCAATGATGCGCCGGCTGACATCTGATAGTTTCCCGGCTTCGGTCATGATATTTTTCCCGTCCTTCTCCATCATCATATGGATGTGCAATCCGCTACCCGCTTTTCCCTCAGAAATTTTTGGAGCGAAGCTGATCTCAACCCCATACTGCCAGGCTAACATGCGGAGTATCCATTTGGCCACTACGAGCTGGTCGGCGGCTTCCTCTACCGGAGAGGGCAAAAATTCGATCTCATGCTGTTCAAATGCTTCCGTGTCGGAAGTGAAACTTCCTACTTCCCCATGTGCATATTTAACGTTGCCCCCAGCCTTGGCAATCAGGTACATGGCCTCTGTGCGGAAGTCTTCCCATTTAGCAAAGGGTCCTGAATTATGATAGCCTTTCTGATTTTCGGAAAGGAAAATTGTTTCTTTCGGGCTGCTGATATAATACTCCAATTCGCCCATCGCCTTAAAAGTGAATCCCGTTTGATCCCGGAAGTGCTCGTGGGCTTTGCGAAGAATGAACTCGGGGGAGCTCTCCAATGGAAGTCCTTCGTTGGTGTAAAACGAGCAAAGGATATCCAGGCAGGGCTTTTCTGTAAATGGATTCAAAAATGCTGTCCGAAACCTTGGGATCAAATACAGATCGCTGGAACCGGCTTCGATAAATGAAAAGAGGCTCGAGCCGTCGACCCTCTCGCCAAACGAAAGGACATCGTTGAGGTGCTCATCCCCCTGAATAACAAAATTGAGGGTTTTAAGCTTCCCGTCTTCAGCAACATACCGAAAGTTGAGCATTTCGACATTTTCAGACCGGATAAACCGGATAATATCCGATTTGGTAAATTCTGAGGCAGGTTTTTGTAGAAACCTGATAAGGTCGTTCGGAACCAGACTGTAATCCATAAGAATAGTGTAAGACTGATTTATTTCCTGCGCAATACAAAAACCCATTGAATCATCGCACTTATAAAGGCTTTTCAACATTAAAAGCCAAAGTGAATCAATTACCGCAGCGTTGTATTATTACCACAATGCTTGCATACTGTTGCGTCTTCCTTGATAATCTCTGAACAGTAGGGACACTTTTTGGTAAGGCCTTTAGCTGGCTGAGGCGGAAGAATTAGAATTACAATAATTAACAAGGGAATAATTGCACATAACACGAACCATAAAATCTGGTTGTGACCTTTATTACGGGCAATAATGCTGCCAATAACACCAGCAATGATGAGGATAATGAGATACCTGTACATAATATATTATTTTTTAATCACGTCTCCAACTCCAATAAAAGGTATAGCACCGTTTCCTGTAACCTGCGGAAGAATCCCATTCCATTTCTCAATAGCCTTAAGATTGGCTTCAATCTTTCTGAGTTCGATAAGGTCGGTGGATATATTTGCTCTCTGCAAGCGCAAAGCTTCTGCTTCTGCCTTTGCGGAGGTTATTGTCTGTTCGCCTTCAATCTTAATACGTTCGAGATCTCGTTCGGCTTTCATCGCGAGCTGCTCGGCGGTCTGCTTGGATTCAATAGCGTCCATATAAATTTTTGAGAAACTGAAACCAACAATAGAAAATGCATCCACGGCAATATTGTGAACCAGGAGCCGCTCGGTAAGGGTCGACTTCATAGCATCACTAACTGAGGATCTTTTGGTGATAAGATCTTCTGCCGAATATCTTGCCGATACAGCTTTCACGACCTCCTGAACAGCCGGATCGATAATACGGGCTTTAAAATCAAGACCTATGGACTGATAAACAACATTAGCCTTATCGGGAATAACATGGTAATTTATGGCAACTGTTGAGCTCACTTCCTGAAGATTGGATGACGATGCGGTAGCATCCGTAGATGCTTTCTGCACTTTAACATCCATTTTTACCACTTGCTGCATTACGGGCATTCTGAAATGCAGACCTTCCCCAAGCACAATAGGCTGCACAGCTCCAAAGTTGAGAACTACGCCTCTTTCCCCAGCACCAATCTGAACCCATGGTTTAAGAATTAAAATGAATAAAAAAGATACCACGATGATAATTCCGAGAACTACCGACTTGTTTTTCAAAGCATTCGTTATTGAGCTGAATTCATCATTTCTGTACATGTCATTAAAATATTAATTTTTTAATTCTCGCGAATCTTTGCAGGCTCCTCGTTTTTTAAAGTGGGTTCTGACCTCCACTTTTATCATTTCGACAACAAAGATATGCAAAAACTATCAATGTGCCATGCATGACTTGCCTCCCCTGATAGTAGCACCTGTTTTCCAATGAGCTTCCGCTATAGCTGGAATAGACTTTTAAGCACAGGCTATCAGATCTTTCATGAACACGGCATGATTCATGGCGGGTCGCGAAAACACTGATCACTCTTCCTGATTTGGGCAATACCAAATTTATTATCCCCCTAAATTAAATAAGTGACAAATTATTAAGTATTTTTAGATTTTGGAAGAACCTATCCTAAAAGCTCTCAAATAATGAAATTTATCAGGCCCTACACAATTGTTTTACTGTTCCTTCTCTGCCTTCCCTTTTCCACCTTATTTTCACAACACACAATAGATATTGGTTGGGGAATAACCATGGATATTGACGTGAGCGGTGTCAACGGAAGCTCTTTATCAGAAGACAATTACAAAATCGGATATACGAGCAAGCACAGTTATGTGAGCACTTCTGTAGGCGCAACCGTTAATTTCGGGAGTTTGATTTCACCCTGTGAAAATGATTGCTGGTATTCAGGAATTACAATGTTCGAGATTAGTCTTCGTTCCATAACGGGATTTAATCCTGACGGTACTGCTTCAGGTTCGCTAGACATAGGCAAGGAAAGGGTCACGGGCGATTATAACGATTATTCTCACTCTTTGAATATGTCCAGTGGCGGTATCCCCAGCGCTGTTTACCAGATTGGCTTTATTATAGCCGGCACCTGCGCCAGATATGAGGATAGCCTGCTGATTTCATCACCCGGTATTTCTCATGTTGTTACGGTTACGCCTTCCCTGAGCATGGCAACTGTTGGCGACGTTAATGAAGGTTCGGATGGAAGAGATCCGTTCAGCAATAAGAATTTCAGCTGGAATCCTTCCATAAACGATAAGGATAACTCCATTCCTTTTCCTCCCGGTCACGGAAACCAACCCGAGAACCTTGATGACGGTTCCGGGAGTTGCGGCATTTATGGCCGGCCTGAATATGGCGTAAATATGCAGATTCTCAGCTTGGGTGTTAACGATCGGGAGTATTTTCAATCCGGTACCGGACCATCGGTTGACATAACAAGATATTTTAGGCCTAACCACAATGGCATTTTCGGAAAAGGATGGAAAAGCACTCTTGAAATAACAGCTGAGGCGAAAACCCTGTTTTCCACTTTCGATGGACCTGTAACCATTAAACCGGAAAGAGGTGAAGACTTGTATTTTACCTTCTCCCAGTTTAACAAAAGTTTCACTCCCAAGGGTAATACCGACTCCCTCTATATTCAGGGAGAGCAGCTGGTATGGATGAACCGTCAAAAAGACCTGATATATACATTTGACACTCTCGATGCTTCCGGTGTATTTTATGTAACCGAAATCCGGGATCTGTTTGGTAATAAACTGAAATACAGCTATGCCTCACCGGGCAAAATAGCGTCTATAACCGATGATGCCAACCGGGTTGTTACCCTGAATTATAATCCCGAAGGCTGCCTGGCATCTTTTACGACTCCCGATGGTCGATCCTCTGATTATCAGTATGATGCGGAGAAAAGGCTGGTAAACAGCATCGACCTGGAAGGTTTAGTGTCTGAATTTGAATACGATGAATTTTCAAACATCAGCTCAATTATTTTTGAAGGAAATAAAACGATGTTCGGATACCAACATATTGCCGGACGATCCTTTATATCATCTGTTACCGATGCCCTGGGCAACGTTTATACATACGACCTGAATATGTGGACCGGATATTCTCAGAACACAATTAACTATCCTGATGGGAAAAAAGTTATCTATCACGGCGACAGTCAGGGAAATACCTTAGGAATCGACGATGGAATAAATGCCACCTGGTACACCTATGATACCAAAGGAAGAATGACCAGCAAAAAACTGCCTTTTTACGAAGTTGAAGACTATGAGTATAATAACCTCAACCAACTTACAAAAGTCACCTATAATAAGTTTGCTTTTGAACTAATGACTTACCATTCCAGCGGAAAGCCGGAGTCGTTTACCGATCGGTATGGAAAAGTCTACAAGCTTTTTTATGACGATAAGAATATGCCGGTTCTTTACATTAATCCTGAGAGCGATTCAACCCGGATGGTGTACAATGAGAAAGGCCAACTACTTAAAATTGAGAAGCCTGACGATAGTTTTCTTGAATATACATACGATGAATTTGGCAATATAAACTCCTTAAAAGATCAACAGGGCGATATCGTATCATTGAAATACGACTTCACCGGACATTTTGTTGAAAGTCTTACGGATGCTCTAGGGGGAGTGGTTCAATATGAGTATGACAATAACAAAAGGATAAAATCAATTACCAAACCGGATATGGCACAGCTGAATTATGAAACCGGATGCTGCGGCCAGACAGGAATTACTGATGAAAATGGCAATACAACAAGCTTTTCAAGAAACGGATTAAATGCCATTACCTCGGTTAATCTCCCCGGAGAAAACAGTGTAAAACTGGAATATGATAAAAACAACTATTTAACCGGAGTGACAAACCCTGCCGGAAATAAATCCAAAATAAGGTATTCCGATAATAGCATGCCGCTTTCGGTAGTCGATTTTCAGGGCGATTCGGTGCAATATGAGTACAATGCAAATAACATGATTTCGTCGGTAACCGATGAACGGGGAAATAAAACCATCTTTGAATACAGCAGTAATTTCCTTTATTCCACAACCGACGCAAACAACAAAACCCGGTATTTCTACCGCGATAAAGGAGACCGGGTTTGGAAAATCATTAATTCCAGAGCAAATTCGTCGGTTGAATATGTGTATGATTACCGGGGCGCAGTCGTAAAAAAGACCACAACCGACAAAGTATATGCATTCAACTACGATAAAGCTGGAAGAATTCGCTCAGAGAAATCCGGGGTGGATTCTACATCCTATGATTTCGACAAACGAGGAAACCTTTTGGGGATAGAATGGAAAAACGATATCCATGCCGAATATTCATACGATGAGGTTAATAAACTCAAAACCATGAACTATCCCGACGGTTTTGCAGTTAATTATGAGTACGATGCAGCCGGGAGAATCACCAAGGTGAAAATGCCAAAGGATACAGTGAGTTTTTCCTATGATGCTGCCGGAAAACTCATCTCAGAAAAGCGATCCAATAATACCGAAACCCATAATTTATATGATAATCTCGGGAAACTCACCGATATTAATCATCTGAGCATGGACACAGTTCTTATCGGATTGGGATATGCGTACAATGCTGTCGGGAATATAATTCAAACCGACATCCGGTTCCCGTATGGTTTCAATTTCTCAGCTAGCGACGGAATTGACGACGCTTCATACAATTCATTGAATCAGTTGACATCAGAAAACGGGAATACCTATTCATACGATGATGATGGCAATCTCACTTCGGTCCTTGGTCCAAAAGCTCTGACCGCAAGCTACACGGATGAAAATCTTCCGGATGAGTTCACTTCCGGCGATTTGTCGGTTACGTACCGTTATAATGGTCTCCAGCAAGCTGTCAGCATCAGTAAAAACAATGTAATCCGACTGCTTTATTACGATCTTCAGGATAAGTTGCTATTTGAAACCGATGCGGAAGGAGAGATGCTCTGCAAATACATTTATTCAGGAAACAGGCTCACGGCTATGGCCGATGAAAATGGAAGGGTAAGTTTCTACCATTTCGACAAAAATGGCAGTACTCTGGCACTTACTGGTCCTGCGGGTGAGATGGACGCTGCTTATTGGTACACTCCCTTTGGGGGAAAACTTGTACAACACGGCTCTCTTGAAAACCGGTTTACCTTTATTGGGGGATTAAACGTAAGTGATGAGGGAAATGGATTCTACCGCATGGGTAAGAGAATTTATGACCCCCGCAACGGAAGGTTTATACAACGTGATCCAAAAGGAATGGTTGACGGGACCAATCTTTATACCTATGCAATGAATAACCCTATGGTGCATATCGATCCTCTGGGAACGGAAATCGGAAATGGTACTGCCAACCTCTACACCTGTGAAGGTCCTGTTTATGGAGATGATTTTATTTCTGAAGATACCTATGAGACAATAGGACAGGTTGGCGATATTGTAAGTGACCTTACTCCGGGAATAGGCGATGCAAAAGCTATAACCAAAGCAGGTTACTACCTTTACAATGGTGAATATTACAAGGCGGGAATGGAAGCAGCATCTTTGGGTATCGGTAAGTATGTGGGAGGTAAATTAGCCCCGATGCTTATCGAAAAACTCGGCGCAACGGTTACAAAGGAAATAGCCGATATTGCCATTGGAATTGCAGTTGATCAGGCAGTAAAGGGAAGTGGGGATGCCGCTTCCGAATTTCTAAACAAGCCCTCGGATCCGAGCAAATCGGTAAAAAATACAGGACCTGCAAATCTGATGGGACCTCCGGCAGGGATTCATTTTTAGTACGATAAAAATACTGATCAGCAAATATAATTGAGATGAAAGCAATTCTTTTAAGTTTTATATTTTCCCTAGTGGTTCTTGCAGGCAATGCTCAGATAAGCATTAAATATGCTTATGATAAAAACAACAGGTTAAAAGGTTTTGAATATCCGACTTTTATCCGCAGTTACTTTTACGATCAGACCGGTAACCTGGTCAAAAAGAACTCCGACCCATCCCTGTTTAACGCCTTGCCTTTTAACTCCCCCGATAAAACAATCAATGTTTTCCCAAATCCCTTAACCGGCAACGTTTTTTTTATCGATGCACCCGGGGGAAGTGAAATCAAAAAAGTCAGCCTGTTTGATTTAAAGGGAGCAAAAATCCCTCTGAGCACAGAACTAACATCCATCCCTGCAAGTGTTAAAGCGGTTGGACAGCTGCACCCGGGGGTTTATTTCCTGCATGTTTTGGAAGGACATACCACCCATACCCTCAAGCTCGTTAAGTTAGGGGATTATTAGTTGTGGGGATTTAGAGGGATTTACAAATAATAAATCTTATCGCACTTTAGCCGACAGAAACAGCGCTCTACCATAGAATTGTAGTAATCTCTCCCTTATTTAGACTGATTTCTTTATGTTTATCCCCGCTAATAAGCTTCACGGTTCCACTTTCTCTGGCGTAAAGGGTAAGTTTCTCAACCGATTTGTTTTCCCACTCCATCGAAATCACAAATCCTCCCCTGGCACAGAGTCCCTTTACCGAACCGTTTGACCATGCATCGGGAAGGGCCGGGAGGAGAAGTATTGTACCCTCGCCCGACTGCACCAGCATTTCAGCCACAGCAGCTGCTCCGCCAAAGTTCCCGTCGATCTGAAAAGGCGGATGGGCATCCAAAAGATTCGGATAGGTTCCTCCCCCACCCGAATAGTTTGTCTTCATCCCATCGGGCTCGACATAATGAAGCAACTCGCGGTACATTTTATAAGCTCTGTTTCCATCATGGAGCCGTGCCCATAGGTTTATGCGCCATCCTTTGGACCAGCCAGTAGTTTCATCGCCTTTGATTTCAAGAGTCTTGCGGCAAGCTGCAGCCAGTTCGGGCGTTGATGCGGGGGTAATATGATGTCCCGGGTAAAGTCCAAACAAATGCGACTGATGCCTATGCTGCGGCTCGGCATCTTCCCAATCGTAATACCACTCCTGCAGATTTCCCTTCTTGCCCACCTGATATGGGTACAGGCGCTCTCTTGCCTGCTGGAGTTTCGCCCTGAATTCAGCATCCGAGCCTAAAATTTCCGAAGCCTTTATGGTCTGATCAAAGCATTCCCGTATCATGGCCAGATCGGCAGTGCCGCCATACATCGTGGCTCCGCGGTATCCATCGGGGGTAATATAAATATTCTCGGGGGAGGTGGACGGCGAGGGTATCAGCATCCCGTTTTTATCTTCAATCATCCATTCCAGACAAAACAGAGCGGCTCCCCGCATAATATCATAGGCCTCATTCCTGAGGAAATTTTCGTCCTGCGTGAAAAGATAGTGTTCCCACAAATGAGTTGACAGCCAGGTTCCTCCCATGTTCCAGTTTGCCCATACAGGATCGCCATTACCAAAATCGCCAACCGGATTGCTCATAGCCCAAATATCCGAGTTATGACAAGCTGCCCAGCCGTTAACCCCATAAAAGGTTTTGGCGGTTACAGCACCGGTTTGGGATATGTTTTTAATAAAACCCATCATGGGCAAATGCATCTCGGAGAGATTTGTGTTTTCTGCCAGCCAGTAGTTTTCTTCGGCATTTATATTCGTGGTGTAATTGCTGCTCCAGGGCGGACGAAGGTACGGGTTCCATATCCCCTGAAGATTTGCAGGAACACCGGGTGTGCGGGAACTGCTTATCAAAAGATAACGTCCAAACTGAAAATACAGGATCTCCAGGTTTTTATCCTCCTTTCCTTCTGCATAGCGCATGAGGCGCTCGTTAGTTGGCAGATCGGGAGCAGTTGTTTCTCCCAGTTCGAGACCGACCCGGCTGAAATATTTTTGATAATCCTCTATATGCGAATCTCTAACCTGCAGATATTCTTTGCCGTATGCCAACGCCAATTGTTTTTTGTTTATCGACTGATGATCCAAGCCCTCTGTGGCAGGGTTTTTATCAAACCCGTTGAAGCTTGTGGCAACCGAAATATAAATTACGGCTTCGGTTCCCTTGCTGAGTCCAAGAGCGTTTCCGGTTTCAGTAATTGTTCCTCCATTATTTTTAATTTTCACGAGTGAGGAAAACCGGGTTCCACGGGTTTCATCAAAAACCACAGCATTGGGAATGTCTCCTCTGTAACTGGGTTCAGCGCGCACAGGAGCATAGCCGGTTGCATTCAGAACTTCATCGGCAACATTAATATCATTCTCCAGCAAACTCTCAAATTTGATATCGAAATTCAAAGCTCCCTTTTTGCTGCTCACGAGCTTTATTACCATCACCTGATCGGGATAGGAAACAAAATACTCCCGGGAAAATTGTACTCCGTCAATCTGATAACTCACTTTTGAAACTGCAGTGCTGATGTTCAATTCCCGGTAATAATCCGAAGGTTCACCCGAGTGCTTGAAGTTTACAAAAAGGGTTCCCAGTGGAGCATAGGATTCGGAGAACTTCCCCTGTAGTTTTTTATTAAGCTGGTCGGCCAAACGGTAGTCTTCATTTTTAAGCGCCTCCCTAACCGCCGGAAGATTCTTATACGCTTCAGGATTCATGTATGGGTCAACAGGTTCGCCAGACCAGAGCGTAAGATCGTTAAGGTAGATTTTATCGGAACGTACACCTCCAAAAACCGAAGCCCCCATTTTGCCGTTTCCAAGAACCAGACTTTCCTCGAAATATTCGGCTGGCTTGTTGTACCATAGTTTTTCAGGGGATTGCGCTGAGGTAAATAGTGAATAGGTGAGAAAAATTACAATTAGTGGAGTTTTTACTGTACGAATGAGTTGCATTTTCCTTTTTTTTTGAAATTTAACCATTGTTATCAGGTAAAATAATAAACTTTTTGCGTATTATATTTCGCTGCCCCTTCTCCATAGTATTAAGAAGGAGAGGCTCTGCAGCTTATTGTCATTCCTATAATTGCCTTGCTACAAATATTATGATGCTCTGCAGCTTTTTGAATGGCTGCGCCTCTTCTTCATAATAACTAAGCTACTTCTGGCTCTCAGGAATAAAAAACAATCCTGCGATCTGGTTCTTATCGTTAAAGACCACCTTCATCTTCAGATTCACTTTTTCGAAATGGCATAACACGTAGGTAACATCATAGATTTGGATTTTACCTTCGGTGATTTCCGAAAACTTCTGGTATTCTCCGCATTTACTGTTCAAATCGTCCCAAACCGATTTAAGTTTGGTTTCAGGTAATGCGGTTTTCATGGTCTCATCAAAGAGCAGCACAATTTTCGAGTATTCAGCCTTTTGAAAACTATTAATTACCGTCTTTGAAATATCAGTGTTTTTACTCCCCTGTGAAAATAAGACCGTGCCTAATGAGCAAAACATAAAAAATAAAAAAAACTTTTTCATACTCTGGATTTATAATGAATATTTGATATCCTGAAAACTGTTTTTGGTATTGGCGGAGCAGAAGGGCTGAAATATAATTATTGGCCCTAAACAACAGAATTGATTTCTTTACCAATTCGGTGAATGCCTTCAACAATTTTTTTGCGTTGTTCCGGTCGCGGTTTCCTGTGCCCGGTAATATAGTGTCCCAATTGACGCTCATTTATACCTGTCACACGAGATAATGCCGAGCGGGTAAGAACTCCATCAAAATAATGAAGTAAGGCCCTTACATTAAGAATAAATTCAAGCTTAAATTTGCCTTGAAGCATTGCAGGAATCACATCACCATCATTTCGCATTCCATTCAAATGGAATTCCAGTGCTTCAATGTAGGCTTGTTTTACACCTTCCAGAGTTTTGTGTGTTGCCACACAACCTGATACTTCTTCACAATAAGCTCCGTAATTGTTTTCCCAGTCAATATTTACTAAAATGGTTTGCATAAATATAAATTTTATCCGGAAATTATTTCCATCCTGCTTGTTTAAAAATATTGTTCAACAAAAACTGTGACAAGGTTTCACTTGGTTTACCATTAATAGTAACCTTACCCTTTTTAACTTTATGCTTAAACTGTCTATGACTTCCTTTCTGAGCAGCCAAAAACCAGCTGTCGTTTTTTAGCATTTCAAGAATTTCATATACTTTGTAACTTTTCAATTTTTTTTTACTGCAATTGTTTATTGTTTCAAAGATAGTAAATTTACTATCCTAACAAAAACAAAACATAGAGAGTATTATTGATTATTAAACTTTCAGGAAAAAGCCAGCCGCTTAGACTGCTCCGAAGATAGAATGAGTTTATTAAGCCGGGACAGCCTGGTTTCTTCCCGTTTTGCACTCATTATCCAGTACATCACTGTTCTTTGGTAAGAGATTGACTGTGAGCTAAAATAGCTCCATGCTTTTTCGTTTGATATAAAAATTTGCTCCAGATGACCGGAAAGTTTTTCGGGTTTGTTTTCATAGCTGTAAACCTCTGATTTATCAACTTTTCGGATATTGTAAAGTTCCAAACCTGCCGGTTGCATTAAGCCTTTCTTTATAAGCTCCTCAACCTTTTTTATATTAACGGCACTCCAGTTACTCCCGGGTCTCCGGGGGGTAAAACGGATACAGTAGCTATCCTTATCGATGCTTCTTCGGATTCCGTCAATCCATCCA
>CAMAZH010000110.1 GCA_945863035.1 Chitinophaga pinensis
TCACTAGTAAATGAGAGCCTGAAAGATTTTTCATACGAGTTTGATTTTGCAGATTCAAAAGTCAAGAATTCTTTTTCACAGGAATCTATCGCGTTGTCATAATTTTTACAAAAACGCATTGTTAAAAATATAACAATAATAAATAAAAAACAATCACCCTAGTGGTTATTTTTATATATAGAAAGAGAAGTGAAGTTTTTTATTTCACATGGTTCATTGAGATGAATCAGTATTTTAGTCCAGGGAACAAGGAAGTATGAAAGCAAGGAGGTCGATTCGGCCAAACGCCTAGTATTCAATGGATAAACTGCCCCATTGATTGCAAAACACATTTATAGTTGCCGCATATCCCTCCTCGTAAAGCTCTTTATATGCTTTGAAATATTTTTCCGCTGAGGGAATAAACAACAGTTCTGTCTCCCTGACTAATCCCATCATCTCCGGAGCGTCTATGCTTGTTGTTCTCCCATAAAGGACCTCAAGATACATCAAACGGATAGCAGAAGAATTATCCCTGGTTATCAGCACAGCAGGTAGGTTGATCAACAGATTACAGGCCGGAAAATCAAAATACTCAGACGGCAAAGCTTCCGCTTTAACCCTAATGGTTCTCAGGGTGCTGAGTATTTTGATTTTTAAACGATCAGAACCTTCAAATTCTGATTTATCTATTCAAATATAAAATTTACCGGGTAAGTGTATTTCACCGAAACAGCCTTGCCCCTTTGTTTGCCAGGTGTCCAAAGCGGTGAGGCTTCTATTACACGGATTGCTTCTTTATCAAATGCTTCTCCCGAAGGAACAATAACTTTTACATTCGTCACTTTACCAGTTTCGCTAACCGTAAATTCAACAATTGTCCGTGAATTCGTCTTTTTAATCTTCTCTGATTCAGGATAAACCAGATTGCTGTGGATATATTTTCGGAACTCCTGAGAAGGCTCACCACCGTTAAATTTCGGCATTTCCTCCACCACAAAGAATACTACCTCTTCATGCTTAGGCTTGTTTTCATTTCTTGTGCTGTCAGGAGGATTTGCCTGTGGCGTTGTCGCTTCCGGTGTTTTTTGATCCAATATAAAATTTATCGGAAATGTGTACATTACCGCCACCTCTTTACCTCGCTGTTTACCCGGAGTCCAGGGAGTAGAGGCACTCACAACCCGAATAGCTTCCTCATCAAGAGCAGGATCAACAGGTACAACCACTTTTGGTTTGATAACCATCCCCTCGGAACTAACAACAAACTGAACGATCACCCTTCCGGAAATCCCTTTCTGGGCAGCACCCAGAGGATATTGCAGGTTCTGCATTATAAATTTTCTAAATTCAATAGACGGATCCCCTCCATTAAATGTGGGCATTTCTTCCACGATAAAAAACACTTCATCATCAATAGAATCTTTACCCTCTGCAGAAGAAACATGCGGTCTGCCTGAACCTCCATTAGCGCGGGATTGAGAAACTTCAATTTCAGGGGATTTAGGCTCGCTTAATGGAATAACTTCCCTCTCCAAAGCCACAAGTCTGTATTCACCTGGTGCAAACCAATGCACTTGTGATTTATATCCAATAAATGAAAACACAACTTCTGCCCTATCTTTCAAATCAAGCATATACTCCCCTTGATTACCAGAAACTGTGCCAGTAGTGGAGTTTTTAATGATGACAGAAGCGCCATTGGCCGGCTCTCCGGTATCTGCAAAAACTACTTTACCGCTGATGGTAGTGCTTTGTCTGGCTTTACCCACGGCAAAACCCAGGGAGACCAATATTGCCGGAATGAGAATAGCGGTTTTAATGATTCCCGAACGAATGGATTGTGATTTTTTCATCATTTCAAATCGGTTAGTAATAAATGAATTATTGAATTGCTGCGAGAGACTGAATACCTGAGCTCCCATGGTCTGGTTTAGCAGCTGTACGCGGTATTGAGTGGGATCGGCACCTCCCACGAGTGCTTCACGGTCGGCCAGATGTTCGTGGTTTTCTTTTAGCATTCGGGCAAAGAGCCAGGTAAAGGGATTAAACCAAGTGACCAGCATAACCAGCTCCATAATAACAAGGTCGATAAAATGCTTCTGGCTGACGTGCGCCTTTTCATGCAGGAGAATGGTATTGATTTCCTCGGAATCTTTCAGGCTATCAGGCAGAAAAATCCTTGAAAAAACTGCGATAATCTCATCATTTGCAGACCATGCAACCCCCTGTTCCTTTCTTGTGGCATTTTTCCAGATGTTGTTCCATTTCAGGATCAGAAACACATTCCGAAACAGCAATATCAATGCCCCACAAAAGTAAAGAGCAATTAAAACGGTTGGCCAGTTTATAGGACTTGCCTCAGGGATTTCGGATGCGATTAGGGCTTCATCCGGAACAATCTGCAGTTGCTCTGCTTCAAAATCCAGAGCGCTGTATTCAATTATCTCCGGGCTTTTGATGGCTAACAGCGGGATCAGGAAAGCAATGAACAATCCCCCGAGAAGAAAAAACCGCTTAAGTTGGAGGGCTGTATCTTTTCTCAGGAAAAAATAATAAGCAATAGCAAAAATGGAAATCCCCACACAAACCTTCAGGATATACAATGTGTAACTGTTCATTTTTTCGATTTTTTATCAATTTCATCCCGTAATCCGGAAAGCATCTTTTCAAGTTCCTCCATACTGATATCATTCTCTTTGGCAAAAAATGTTGCCATTCCGGAAAAGGAACCATTGAAATAGCTTCCTACAAAGTCTTTCAGTTGAGTGTTGGAATACTCCTTTTTGCTCACCAAAGGAAAATAGAGATAGGTACTCCCATAGGCCTTATGGGAAACGAAGTTCTTCTTCTCAAGAACCCTGATAACCGTAGATACCGTGGTGTAAGGTGTTTCCGGATCCCCGAGTTGTGAAATAATGTCTCTTACAAGAGCCTCACCCAGTCTCCAGAGAATAAGCATTATTTCTTCTTCTGCTTTTGTTAGTTTCTTCATAAAACAAATGTACTACTATTTTTTACGTTTGCCAACTATTTTTGCAGTTAGTTAAGAAATATTTTACATATTCCTGTTTATCAATATTTTAGACAATCGCTTCTATTAGTTACGGACGCGATAATGAGTCTTTACCCATCTGAACTGCTGGTAGCAAAGGATAATTTTTGACAAGGTAAGATGTCAATAATCCTTCATAATCTAAATACCAATCACATAGTTATTATGGCTATTCAATTGATATTATTTACTTTAATTAAATATTAACTCCCCCTCCTTCTAATTTCCTTCCAAATTAATATTCTAGTGAAAATTGCCTTTAATTAATGTAATCAAGAGTGTTATCTTTGGTGGCTAATAAAATCGGCGTATTTTTGTATATTTATAGGCAAAAAATTACAACCTTCCATCATGAAACAATATATTCTTTATGTTCTTACCGTAATTACCCTTACCAGTTCTTCCCTTCTTGCTCAAACCCCCTCCTCGATTCCGAAAGTGGATATCGGCTTTGTTGAAAAACAAGGGCAGTATGCCGACCTCGATGTCCGTCTGATCAATGAAGCGGGCGACACCGTGGTTCTGCGCGACATCCTCAACAAGCCTACTCTGCTGAATCTTGTTTATTATCGTTGCCCCGGGACCTGCAGCCCGCTCATGTGGGGAGTGTCGAAATTCATTGAGGAAGTCGACCTTAAGCTTGGAACCGATTACCAGGTTCTTACCATAAGTTTTGATCCGACAGAGGACATCGAACTGGGGATAAAGAAAAAAGCCAACTATGTAAGCAGTCTTAAGAACAAAGAACTCGGTGACTCCTGGCACTTTTTCGTGTCCGACAGCGCCAGCATAGCAAGGCTCAGCGAATCGGTGGGTTTTCACTACAAATGGATCAACAATGAATTTGTGCATCCCACCGGACTTATCGCGCTGGCTGCCGATGGGAAAATAACCCGCTACCTAAGGGGAATCGAATTTCTGCCCTTCGATATTAAAATCACAATGGTTGAAGCGGCCAACGGGAAAATTGGGCCCAGCCTAAACCGCTTGCTTGCCATTTGTTATTCGTATGATGAAAAAGGAAATGATTTTGTTTTTAATGTGACCAAAGTATCGGGAATCGTTATTTTGTTCTTCCTCATTGTGATATTCCTGATACTGTTTATTTCCAAAAAAACCAGTTCTAAAAGAGAAAAAATATGAGTTCTCATTCCAGCTCTCCGGAGCCCAGCTACATAGAGTATCAGGGAAAGTACAAAGGAATTTTCGCCTGGATACTCTCCACCGACCATAAACGGATCGGTATGCTTTATCTGTATTCCATCATGACTTTCTTTATCATAGGAGCAGTTCTTGGATTATTAATGAAATTTGAACTTATTGCTCCCGGAAAGACCGTAATGGAGCCGCAGACTTACAATGCCTTCTTCACCCTTCATGGCATATTGATGATTTTCGCTGTGGTGATTCCCGGATTGCCGGCTGTTTTCGGCAACTTTCTGCTTCCCATAATGATTGGGGCAAAAGATGTGGCTTTTCCTCGTTTGAATCTTTTCTCATGGTATGTATATGTGTTGGGGATCATTCTGGTTGTTATTTCCCAGTTTGCCGGCGAAGGCCCTCCCGATACCGGATGGACATTCTACGCTCCCTACAGCTTCCGCACGGCAGGCAACATGCTCCCTGCAGTTTTAGGCGCTTTTGTACTTGGGTTTTCATCCATTCTAACCGGGCTGAATTTCATTGTTACCATGCACCGTATGCGTGCGCCGGGAATGGGCTGGTTCAAAATGCCCCTTTTTCCCTGGACGCTTTACGGAACTGCCTGGATACAGCTATTAGCCACCCCTGTTGTTGGTGTAACCCTTCTGATGGTAGTTGCCGAAAGGACGCTGAACATCGGTTTTTTCGATCCCTCGCTCGGAGGCGACCCCATTCTGTATCAGCATTTGTTCTGGATCTATAGTCACCCTGCAGTATATATCATGATTCTGCCTGCTATGGGTGCAATCTCCGAAATAATACCCACCTTTTCGCGAAAATCGATCTTCGGGTATAAATTCATGGTTGCTTCCACTCTGGCTATTGCCTTTGTAGGCTACTTTGTATGGGGACATCATATGTTTACCTCCGGAATGAGCGGTACAGCACTGTACACCTTCTCAATTCTCACATTTCTGGTTGCGATTCCAAGTGCCATTAAGGTTTTTAACTGGATATCCACCATGCACAAAGGCTCCATCGATATGCAAACTCCATTTTATTGGGCCATGGCATTTATTTTTGTTTTTATGGTAGGGGGATTTACAGGACTTGTATTGGGTTCTTTGGCTGCCAACGTGCACCTTCATAACACCCATTTCGTAGTGGCCCACTTCCATTTTATTGTTTTCGGGGGAACTGGTTTTGCCTTCTTCGCCGCAATGCATTACTGGTTTCCGAAAATATACGGCAGGATGTACGACACACGATGGGCAAATACCGGTTTGATATTATTCTTCATCGGATTCATTACCCTTTATATGCCGATGTTTTATCTGGGATATATGGGAATGCCAAGAAGATATTACGATTATGACGAGGTATTCCATGGCGGGAACATTATTTCTTCAATGGGAGCATGGGTTTTGATTGCAGGTGTTGCTGTTATCATCATCAACCTTTTCCGTTCGGCCAAACATGGTCCCAAAGCTGTTGCCGATCCATGGGGTGGAAAAACACTGGAATGGACGGTGCCCTCACCTCCCCCGGTAGAAAACTTTGAGGAAATACCTACAGTAACCAAAGGACCTTACGACTATAGCCAAGACTAAAATATGGAAACACACAGAGACGACACTGCCTCGAAAATTGGGATGTGGCTTTTCCTCCTTACCGAGATGCTCTTGTTTGGAGGACTGTTTATTGTTTATTCGATTTACCGGTACAAGAATCAGGAAGCCTTTCACCAGGCTGCGCATGAACTGGATGTTGTGGTAGGAACGGTAAACACAGCAATATTGCTAATCAGCAGCGCCACTGTGGCCATGTCGATAAGTGCAATACAGCTTAAAAACAAGAAGTTCGCCCTTTTCCTGCTGGGAACAACAATTGTATTAGGATTGGTTTTTCTGGTAAACAAGTATTTCGAGTGGGGAATAAAGATCCAGCATCATATTTATCCCGGATCGGAGGTAATGGCTCAACGTGGACAAGGTGATATTTTGTTTTTCGGACTATATTATTTCATGACCGGATTGCATGCTTTGCATATCATTATTGGTTTGGTATTTATCGCCGTCGTTTTTGCGCGTATCTGGAACGACAAGATCAGTCACGACAATTTCGCCTTACATGAAAATGCTGGTTTATACTGGCATCTTGTGGATCTGATTTGGATCTTCCTGTTCCCCCTGTTCTATTTAATAACTTAATTATCATCTGTGATGGAAAACGAAAAACATCATATTGTATCCTACTCGACCTACCTCCTGATATTAGCATTGTTGCTGGTTCTTACCGTTGTTTCTGTTGCTGTTACACAGATAAACCTGGGTACACTTACAGTAACGATTGCTTTGTTTATCGCGGGCATTAAATCGGCTCTTGTGCTGGCGATCTTTATGCATCTGAAATTCGACAATAAAATGTATGCCTTTATGGCAATCGGGGTGGTTCTGCTAATTGGCATTATGATCTTCATTACTTTTTTAGATTACCTTTACAGATAGACACTATGTATTCAACAACCGGAATTGAAGCGTCAAATTTTGTATCCTCCTTCGATACAGCCTTTTTCTCAGTAATTGGGATTTCAATCTTACTTCTTGTAGGCATAACCGTTCTTATGCTGTATTTCGTCTTCAAATACAATCGGAAGAAAAACAAAGTGGCTGAGCATATTGAAGGTAACACCAAGCTTGAGATTATCTGGACTATTATTCCCACCCTTCTTGCCCTTGGAATGTTTTATTTTGGATGGGCCGGATGGCATCCCATGAAAAATCCTCCTAAAGACGGGATAACCATTACCACAATTGCCAGAATGTGGAACTTCTCCTACCTTTATGAAAACGGGAAACAGAGTGCCGAACTGGTTGTACCCGTCGGGATGCCGGTCAAACTCAAACTCATTTCCGTTGATGTATTGCACAGCGTGTTCATCCCTGCTTTCAGGGTTAAGGAGGATATCATCCCGGGAAGGGAGAAAATTATGTGGTTCATCCCTCAAAAAGCCGGGGTTTACGATCTGTATTGTGCCGAATACTGCGGTCTGCAGCATTCCTATATGAGTTCTGACCTCCGGGCAATCCCCCAGGAAGAATTTGACAAGTGGTACACCGATACCACTGCCCTTGCATCCACAGTGGATGAATCCGTTCCCGGAGCAGCAGGGTTCGTAATAATGAAAACACAGGGCTGCAACGCTTGCCATTCGTCCGATGGATCCAAAATCATTGGTCCTTCCTATCTCGGACTGTGGGGCAAACAGCATATCGTGGTTCGCGATGGTCAGGATGTTTTAGTAACCGTTGATTCGGCATATATCAGAAAGTCTATTTACGAGCCGAATGCTGAAATAGTGAAAGGCTATCAGAAAGGCCTGATGCAGAGTTACGACAAGGTTATTTCCGAGGATGACATCTCAAAGATCATCGACTATTTAAAAACACTGGAGGAATAAAAGAAAAGCGTGGGTTTAAAAGACTTTCTGCAACTTAGCAAAATACGAATTATGCTTCCGGTGGCCTTTACAGGTTTCGCCGGGTATTTCATCTATCTTCCCGAGCTTAGCGCTTCAATTCTGTTGGTTAGCCTTGGCATTCTGCTTCAAGCGGTTGCATCTTCAGTACTCAACCAACTGCAGGAAATCGATCTGGACCGGAAAATGAAGCGCACCGAAAACCGTCCGCTGCCTGCGGGAAAAATCAGTGTTTCAGCTGCACTACTGTTTTTCCTTTTTAATCTTTTAGGGGGAACTGTACTGATTTACTATTTCGGAAATCTCACGGCAGCTCTGGTTGGGCTATTTACCCTATTCTGGTACAATGTGATTTACACATATTCAAAAAGAATTACTGCCTTTGCGGTTGTTCCCGGATCCCTAACCGGTGCATTGCCGCCTTTTATCGGCTGGACAGCTGCCGGAGGCGCTCTCCTAGACAAGCCTATTGTTTTTGTGGGATTTCTTTTGTTTATCGGTCAGGTCCCTCACTTCTGGCTCTTGGTACTCAAATACGGCGAGGAATATGCCAACGCCGGAATCCCGAGTCTCACAAGAGTGCTGAGTCGTCCGCAGATTAACCGGCTGAGCTTCACCTGGGTAGTCACTTCCGCAGTATCAGCCTTGTTTCTCTCATATTTCGAAGTTATTCAGTCGAAAATTATTGTAAGTCTCCTGATGATTGCCTCATTCTACCTGATATGGTCATTTAGGGGGATGATAACCGGACCGGAAAGCAACATTCCCTTTCGCAGAAATTTCATCCTTCTTAACTCGTATTTTTTGCTGATTCTGATTTTTCTGGTGGTGGACAGAATCGTCTTAAACGGATATTAATTGAAGGTATACTAATAGCCATCAATACCTGCTCAACAAATCCATTATAAGTCTTTTTACGCTTTTTATTTACTATCTTCGTAAGGTAGATGACAAATAATCATGGGCGACAATTTCTTCTCCGACATCCTTCTACCCATTACCTTGGCAATCATAACCCTGGGTATGGGCCTTGCCATAGAGAGTAAGGATTTCGCAGGCATCTTCCGCTATCCCAAGTCAATCCTCACCGGCTTGCTCTCACAAATGCTGGTACTTCCGATAATTGCCTTTATTATATGCTTTGCCTTCGACATTGATCCGGTTTACAAAGTGGGGCTAATCATCATTGCCGCTTGTCCGGGAGGTGCTACCTCGAACCTTGTGAATTTTATGCTCAACGGGAATGTGGCCCTATCGCTCTCCATAACTCTGGTGAATTCCCTGATAACCCTTTTTACCATTCCGCTTATTGTTGGCATAGGACTAGAATTCTACCGCGATGAGCATGCGATAATCGAGCTTCCTTTTGGCCACACCATCCTGAATATTTTTCTTATTGTTGCCATTCCAGCTGCTATTGGGGTTACCATCCGGCATTTTTTCAGGGATTTCGCCATCGGATTGGAGAAACCGCTGCGCTATGTTTTACCCTTGCTCCTTCTGGTTGTCTATTCCGGGGTTTTATTTATTGATGAAGGCGCCGAATCGCTCCACCTGATGGACTACGTGAACCTATACCCTCCGGTAATACTTTTGAATGTACTTTCTATGTTGGGAGGATGGCTTATTGCGCGACTAATAGGGTTAAAACGACGAAACCAGTTTACAATTGCTGTGGAAGTAGGTTTACAAAACAGCACCCTCGCCATTTTCATTGCAGCAACACTATTATCGAGTCAGCAAATGGCTGTGGTTCCAATTATTTACGGATCTTTCTCCTTCTTCACAACCTGGGGCTTCGGGTACCTCCTCAAACGGTTCAGCCGATAAGCACCAGTAAAAACAACAGCAATACCAAATC
This sequence comes from Chitinophaga pinensis, assembly GCA_945863035.1. Lineage (GTDB taxonomy): Bacteria > Bacteroidota > Bacteroidia > Bacteroidales > JACJXF01. Next base: position 9,517 of record CAMAZH010000110.1, read on the forward strand.
AGCAAAAATTCCGTAACGCTTTCCTTTTGAGAAAACCGCAGGAAAGCTCAATATCAGAAGCATCGAGGCTGAGATTAGCAGCAGGGGGAGAATGTGGGGTAAAGAAGCGCCCATTAATATGTATGCCGTAAGAGCAGTAAGCATCGAAATGGTTAATGCAAGCGTCGCGCCATTAACGGCCGCAGGTAATCCAAAATCCCTTACGATCGACTTGTTGTTGTCGCGAATATCCGACTCTCTTTCGTAAATACTGTAGATCAAAACATTTCCCAGCACAATCAGGCCGAATGAAGCAATCATCATCATCTGCACAGCATTGACCGTATCTCCCCCGAAAATAACAGGGCCTCCCCAGATGGCCAGGGTATAAATTATGGCCACCCATAATTCTTTAATAAAAAGCCATTTCTGAGCGCCATCATAATACCGGTTCATCAGCAGATAGATAACCGCAGCAATCCCCGGTCCCATTCCGAACTGCACGATCTTCTCATCCAAAATGTAAACGATAAGGCGAAAATCCAATACCAGGATGATCAGGAAAACAAGGATAATGGGTATTTTATAAGTATAAAAGAAGTTTGCGGTCTCCGAATCGGATTTACCCCGGGTCTTGGCCCCATCCATCAGATGGTCGGCTGCATAAATCAGCCATACTGTAAGGCCCATAATCAGGTAGTAACTCAATTTAAGGTCTGCTTCCATAACCGAAGCGGCAAAAGCCAGAGCAGCAAGGGCCCCGGCAACGATATCGAGGGAGAAAAGCCGGATTATATAGAATAATTTCATGAGATGATATGATTTTGCAATTATTTTCGAATGGAATATTACTGACCTAAAAGTAAATAATTTTAACGAACCTGTTGATTGGACGAACCCGGAAAATTACAAACTTTGGAGCAGGTGTTATATGTACTTTTATTTGCAGAATATATTGCACCCTTTTATGGTTAATAATATTCCTGAAGTTTTTAAGAAATACTTCGAACAATACCATGATAATTATGTAATTATTGGAGGTACTGCCTTTGAACGCATTAAAAGAACAAATTAAGGGCTATATACTTAAACAGTTAAATTACATCTAGCTTGAAAGCGGAAGACCGCACTTATCGAATCTCGAGGGTTTGGATCACATTAGAAATACAACTGTAAATTGAGAATTATTAATTTCTAATGTATCTTTGTAAAAAATAATTATATGGATCTGCAAACAAGAAAACTCAAAGCTATAGAATATCTGATCGGACTTCGGGATGAAAAGATATTCAGCAAAATTGAATCAACTATTGTTGAAGTCCAAAAGCAGCAAACAGTTTACAGAAAAGTGAAGCCTCTTTCCGCTAAACAATTGGTTGACAGAGCCAAAAAATCTACTGAAGATTACAGAGCCGGGAGATTCATAACCCAGGAACTACTTGAAAAAGAATCAGAAAAGTGGTAAAATCATGAAGATTTATTGGTCCGACTTTGCGGTTGAAATGCTTTTGGAAATTCACAATTATTATAAAGAAAAAGCTAGTCCTTCACTTGCCCGTAAAAACAAGAATGAAATTTTTACCGCTGCACAGCAATTAAAAACCCAACCGGCCTCTGGTCAAATTGAATTTACACTTGAGAAACTAAAAGAAGGACACCGATATCTAATTTATGGGAATTACAAAATAATATACAAAGAAATCCCGGAAGGATTGCTAATTACTGATGTTTTCGATACAAGACAAGACCCAATAAAACTTAACGACGAGAAAAGATAACATTGCAGTAAAATTCTATTTGCTTAAAATCGCTACATTTGTTAAACAAGACGAGTAAAACGAAGCCAAATCTCCCCTATTGAAAATGATGGTTCAAACTCTCATCCAGATAGGGATGATTTTTCGGGATCAGATTTGCCTTACTCAAGCTAATTCCAACAACAAGGGCAAATAATCCGGCATACCCCAGGAACATTCCTGCCTCAATCATTCCAAACTTCAGTTCTCCTGTTGTTCCCGGCATAATCTGCAGATAAAGGTCTATGTACTGACCGATTATAAGAAAGAAAATAACAGTCAGGATCACATACTTGTTTCTGCTGGCCTTAATGGGGAGCAGCAAAAAAAACGGTACCGCCCAATTAACAATTATATCAAGGAAGAAGAGGGTTTGCCAGCCTTTTTCCCAACGAACCGAGTAGTAGATTGTTTCTTCGGGGATATTCCCGTACCAGATAATCATGAACTGGGCAAACCAGAAGTATCCCCAAACAATGGCAAGCATAAACAGGTAACGCGAAAAATCGTGCAGGTGGTACTTGTTGAGAAAGGGGAAAAAGCCCCTCCCGTTTAAAAGCAAAACGATAAGTATCAAAATCGATGATCCGTGCAGGAACGCAGCAACCATGTTCTTTAGGGCAAAAAGGGTGCTGTACCAATGGGCATCGATCGACATGATCCAATCGATTCCGGCAAAAGAAAAAGTAATGGCCAGAATAAAAACAAAAACTTTTGAATACATCTCACTTTTCTCAAACCATTTCGTTCCGGCCTCAAGATCCTCCTTTAAAGAAAATTTGCGAAGCAAGTGCGCAAAAATAATCCAAAGTGCAAAATAGAATACCATCCGGATGTAAAAGAAGGAAACATTCAGAAAGGGCGACTTGTGCGCAAGCAGCTTGTCGTCAGCAACTGCTTCATCGTGGCTCCAATGGTAAATGCTATGGGTTCCGAAGTATAGCAGCAGAAAGAAAACAGCGGCAAAAGGGATCCAGGCCATCATTGCTTCGGGTACTCTCTTGAATCCTGCCGACCATCCTGCCTGGGAAATATACTGGATAACGAAGAAAAACACGCCTCCCATGGCAATGGAAAAGAAATAGTAGTTGTTCACAAGATAATTCGCCCATGTTCTGCCCGGATCCTGAATGAATCCAAAAGCTACAGAGGCAAGGCCAAGAGCAATCAGAATACCCGTTATCACTTTAAATGGCATCGTGAGCCTAAGATTTTCCTTCATAAAAGGCATATTTTGAATGTTATCGTTTTCCATACTGTTTTGTTGGTTTTCATGCAAAAGGAAACGCTTCTTTTATGCAGCTAAGCAAATGGATTAACAAAATCATTGTATCTGATGCATTGTAAATTTTATCAACAAGCTACTCTTCTTAAAAACAAATCCTCAATTAAGCGTTACGGTATCAGAGGCCTCAGTGAAATTTTTCTGCAGATCCTCACGAATATAGCTGATAAGCTTCCACCGGTCATCGGGATTGATCTGAGCTCCGTGAGGTCCCATGGATCCGAATCCCAGGGTAACGGAATAATAAATCTCTCCGTCTTTCAGCTCCTTTGCCACATCGTTTACCAAAGATCTGGG
>CAMAZH010000111.1 GCA_945863035.1 Chitinophaga pinensis
AGCGGAGAGAGGGGGATTCGAACCCTCGGTCCCGCGAAGCGGGACAACAGTTTTCGAGACTGCCCCGATCGACCACTCCGGCATCTCTCCTTTCTTCAGGCTGCAAAAGTATAAAAAACTTTGTACTTTTTCACTTTTACATTAAAATCGCTTCGGAAAGTGTTTTAACAGATCTGCCACCACAAAAGTGCTTCCCCCGATAAAAATCAAATCGTCTGCTGTGGCCTTGGCTTTGGCCGCTTCCAGAGCTGTTTTTACATCAGGGTAGGTTTCTCCAATCAATCCCTGAGATCCCGCCTCCCGGCGCAATGCCTCCGGGCTTAGCGCTCTGGGAATATCAGCCTTGGTAAAGTAAAATTCAGCATCCCTCGGTAGAAGAGAAAGCACAGCTTTGGGGTCTTTGTCGCTTACCATTCCGAAAATGAAATGAAGGTTTCTGTAAGGGGTTTGACGAATCTGCTGAACCACCTCCGAGATTCCTTCTGCATTGTGCCCCGTGTCGCATATAACCAAAGGGTTGTAGCCGAGGGTTTCCCATCGTCCCCTTAAACCAGTCATCGCGCTTACGTTTTGAAGCCCGTCGTAAATGGCTTCTCTCGAAATTGAGACTCCGGCCTCGCGAACGCAGTCGACCGTCTGAAGCACTGTCGGCACGTTTTTCTTCTGGTAAAGTCCCAGAAGATCGATGCCGAGACTTTCGTATATCAGGAAATCGCCGCTTCGCACATACATTATCTGTTTCCGGCCGGGGGTCTGAAATGTTGCCTTAATGGAATATTTCTGTGAGGCAAAAGATAGTTCGGAATGCATTCGTTCTGCATATTCCTTGTAAACACTTTCGGTTTCTTTTTGCCATTCCCCGATTACCACCGGAATATTTTCCTTAATAATACCGGCTTTTTCGGCTGCCACCAGTTCAATCGTGTTGCCCAGAAACTGCGTGTGGTCGAGCCCGATATTGGTAATTACCGACACCAGCGGGGTAATGATGTTTGTTGAGTCCAGCCGCCCACCCATCCCGGTTTCGATAACCGCGATGTCGGTTTTCGAATCCTTAAAATAGTTAAACGCCATAAGCGTGGTGAGTTCGAAGAAGGAAGGACTTATTTTTTCAATCAGACTTTTGTTTTCTTCCACAAACCGGCAAACATAATCTTCGCATATCATTTTCCCGTTCACACGGATTCTCTCCCGGAAATCGATGAGATGCGGACTCGTAAACAAGCCTGTTTTGTAGCCGGCCGCTTGAAGTATGGCTGCAAGCATGTGCGATACGGAACCTTTGCCGTTGGTTCCGGCAATATGAATGGTTTTGAAATTCCGGTGAGGATGGCCGAAAAACTCATCCAGTGCATGGGTGTTGTCAAGATTCGCTTTGTAGGCAGCAGGCCCGATTCGTTGAAACATCGGAAGCGCCGAGAACAGGTAGTCAACGGTTTGGGTATAGTTCATGGGATTCCGGATTGGTTTTCAGAAGGTGCTCAGGAATTTCCCCAGGTATTCAGGAATACCCTTTCAGGGCGGTATCTCTCGGGTGTTTTCTTTTCCTCTGCGGGATAACCCAGAGCTACCAAAGCAAAGGCTTCCACATGGGCCGGCAAGGAAAACAGCTCCTTGAATGCCTTCATCCGGTCCTCACGGGGAAAAACACCCACCCAGCACGATCCCAATTCCGATGCTGTTGCTGCCAGCAAAATGTTTTGGGTGGCGGCTCCGCAATCGGCCATCCAGTAACCGTTGCCGTGCTGCATCTGCAAATCCCCGCATACAAGGATTCCCAGCGTGGCAGTTTCAAACATTTTCGAATTGGGATGAATCTTCATAATCTCTTCCATGATGTTCCGGTCGTCGATAACTATGAAATGCCAGGGCTGCTTGTTCACAGCCGAAGGAGCATACATGGCGGACTGAAGGAGAATTTCAATTTTCTCTTTCTCAACCTTTTGCTCCGTGAAACTTCGAATGCTTCTTCTCTTTTTTAGTGCCTCAAGGATATTCATAAAACTTATTTAAAGAATTGCTGTTATGAACAGGTTATTAACGATCCACAAGAATGGAATTTTACTATTTTTACCTTTGTCAAAAATAGTTAAAAAACGCTTACATGAAGAAGACAAAAAAGATCTTTATTCTTGACACCAATGTGCTGCTGCATGATTACAAGTGTATCTATAACTTTCAGGAAAACGATATTGTAATCCCCATCACCGTGCTGGAAGAGCTGGATAAGTTCAAGAAGGGAAACGACCTGATTAACTTTCATGCCCGCGAATTTACCCGGGAGCTGGATAAAATTTCCGGCGACACGCTTTTCAACGGCGGATTATCCTTGGGCAAAGGTATGGGTAAGCTGTCGATTGAAACGGGAAAAGCCTTTTCCGAGAAACTCAACAACTCTTTCCCTGAAAACACTCCGGATCATCGCATCCTGGCTATTGCCGAGTATGTTAACAACAAGCACCAAAAGCAACCCGTTGTGCTTATTACCAAAGATATAAACCTGAGGATGAAAGCCAAATCCCTCGGAATTATGTCGCAGGATTACGAAAACGATAAGGTCCAGAATATCGCGGATATCTATAAAGGAATCGATATTGTCGAGGACGCGTCAAAAGAAGCTATTTCCAAGTTATACAGCCAGTTTGAAGGGGTTGCCTCAAAGGAGTTCGGCATAAAGAGGGATATTATTGCCCACCAGTACTTCATCTTTAAAAACGAAAATGTAAGTGCGCTGGCACATTTTGATCCTTTCAACAAAGCCATTAACCGGGTAGAAAAACTGAAAACCTACGGCATCGAGCCCCGGAATGCCGAGCAGACTTTTGCCCTGGATGCATTGCTCAGACCGGAAGTGCAGCTTGTTGCCCTTACCGGCAAGGCGGGAACGGGCAAGACCCTTCTGGCCCTTGCTGCCGCACTGCAGCAGAGAAAGCTGTACACCCAGATTTTCCTTGCCAGACCGATTGTGCCGCTTTCGAATCGCGACATGGGTTTCCTCCCCGGAAATATTGACGATAAAATGGGGCCGTATATGCAGCCGCTGTTTGATAACCTTTCTGTGATCAAGCAGAAATTCGCACCTACAAGCAAGGACTTTATCAAGATTGAGGAAATGCTAGAGTCGGAGAAACTTGTTATTACTCCCCTTGCATATATAAGGGGGAGAAGCCTCTCTCGCGTGTTTTTCATTGTTGACGAGGCCCAGAACCTTACTCCCCATGAGGTGAAGACAATTATTACCAGGGCAGGAGAGGGAACGAAAATGATTTTTACGGGGGATATCCAACAAATTGACTCCCCTTACCTGGATACAAAATCAAACGGATTATCGTATCTTGCTGACAGAATGAGAGGACAGGATATCTTTGCTCATGTTAATCTGGTGAAAGGGGAGCGGAGTTATCTTGCCGATCTGGCCAGTAATTTATTATAATCGTTTATGGCTGAAGAAAAAATTCTTTTTATCGTTCGTCATGGCAAATCAACACAGGATTACCTTTCTGTGTCGGATATCGACCGGCCGCTGAAAGACCGCGGTATTAAGGATGCCCATGAAATGGCCGGCAGAATTGTGAAAAGGGATTTGTTCCCCGATGTCATCATCAGCAGCCCCGCCGTTCGCGCCCTGCATACTGCCATAATCTTCTCGCGGGTCATCGGTTTGCCGGCCGATGAAATTGTTATTAATGAAGATCTCTATCTGGCCGATTACGAGGAAATTCTTTCGGTTGTCAAGGCAACCGACAATTCCCGCAAAGCCTTGATGATCTTCGGCCATAATCCTGGGTTTACCGACTTGGTGAATCATCTGTCCGGACTTGAGATTGATAATCTCCCAACCACCGGATTGGCAGTGCTTCGGTTTAAAGCAGATCGTTGGAACGATATCAGCAAAAAGCATCTGACCAGCGAATTTGTCGATTTTCCCCATAATTCTTAGATTTTTGCAGATGAAGAATAAAAAACTCATAAACAGAGAGATCAGCTGGTTGTCGTTTAACGAACGGGTGCTGCAGGAAGCAGCAGATGTGAATGTTCCGACTGTGGAAAGAATCCGGTTTCTGGGGATTTTCTCCAATAATCTCGATGAGTTTTTTAAGGTGCGGGTCGCAACCATAAAAAGGATGATTGATGTTGAGTCGAGCTCCGGTTCCCTATCCAAGGACAAGCCGAAGGAAATTCTCAATGAGATACAGCAGATCGTAATACGGCAGCAAAAAAAGTTCGAAAGTATCTACCAGGTCCTCCGCAAAGAGCTTGAAAAGGAGAGGATAATAATTATCGACGAGAAGCAACTTACCCGGAAAAAGCAGGAATTTGTTCATCGGTATTTTATTGAGCAGGTGCTACCGGTGTTGACGCCCATCATGCTTCACAATGTTAAGGAGTTTCCGAATTTAAAAGACCGGTCAATCTATCTTGCTGTAAAAATGACAAGTCACAATCCCAACGTGGAGAATGAATATGCCATTATTGAAGTCCCTACCGAACGGCTCGGAAGGTTTCTGCTTTTCCCCATTCGTACAAGAAAATACCTGATTCTGCTCGATGATGTTATTCGTTATGGTTTGAAAATCGTTTTCTCCCAATTCCATTTCCATCATTTTGAGGCCTATACCATTAAGCTTACCCGCGATGCCGAGCTCGATATCGATAATGACCTCTCAAAGAGTTTTCTTGAAAAAATCGACGAAAGTGTTCAGGACCGCAGTGAGGGCCAACCGGTGCGTTTTGTGTATGATGAACAGATGTCGAAGGATTTGCTCACCTATCTTATTCACCGGCTTAACCTTGACGAGGACGACAATCTGATTCCCGGGGGCAGGTATCACAATTTCAAGGATTTTATGAAATTCCCCAACCTGGGGAAAAACCATCTTCAGTACGAGACCCAGGCACCGCTTAACCACCCGAGAATTCATCCGGGGCATAGCCTTTTCGATGTGATTACCGAGAAGGACCTGATGCTGCATTTCCCCTACCAGAAGTTCAACCATTACATCAACTGGTTGAGGGAGGCCTCAATGGATCCCAAGGTAACCTCTATCAAAACGACTTTGTACAGGGTTGCTAACGACTCGGCTGTAATTAATGCATTGATCAATGCGGCGCTTAATGGCAAAAGTGTTACGGTTAATATTGAACTTCAGGCCAGGTTTGATGAAAAATCCAACATTTTTTGGTCCAAGCGACTCGAAGAGGTAGGGGCAAAAGTAACCTTTGGGATCAGAGGCCTCAAGGTGCACAGCAAACTCACGCTCATTTCGCGATTGGAAAATGGAAGGGTGGTGAATTACGCAGCTATTGGAACCGGCAATTTCCACGAAGGCACCGCAAAGGTCTACTCGGATATCCTCCTGATTACCAAAAACAAGTACATTGCCGCAGAGGTCTGGAAGGTTTTCGATTTCTTTCATAACACCTTTAAGAACTACAGTTTCAAACACCTCATGGTTTCGCCCAATTATCAGCGAAAGCGGTTGAACGCCCTCATTGATACTGAAATTGCCAATGCGAAAGACGGCTTGCCCGCTTTTATAATCCTGAAAGTCAACAGCCTTGTGGATACCGATATGATTCGTAAGCTTTATCAGGCTAATAACGCAGGTGTCAAAATCCAGCTGATTGTAAGGGGCACCTGCTCGCTAATTCCCGGGATCGAAGGGCAAAGCGAAAACATCGAAGCCATCAGCATCGTTGATAAATACCTGGAGCACAGCCGCATCTTTGTTTTCTGTAACGGGGGAGATGAACTTTATTTCATTTCCTCGGCCGACTGGATGACGCGAAACATCGACAACCGCATTGAAGTGTCGGCTCCGGTTTTCGATAAGGACCTTCAGGCCGAACTTCGCCATATTCTCGATGTGCAGCTGAGCGACAACGTTAAGGCACGCATCATCGATGAGACACAAAGCAATCATTATAAAAAACAAACAGGTCAAAAACATATCCGCTCTCAGGTTGAACTCTTCAACTACTATAAAAAACTGAGCGATGGTAAATAATTAAAAATACGGGAATGAATTTAGAAAGACTATGCTCGGATGTGCGCGGTATTGTTGAACAAACGGCAAAGTTCATAAGTGTGGAACTTGAGAAAAGGGTTGAGCTGAACATCGAGGTAAAAGGCACTCACAATTATGTGACTCATGTCGACAAAACCGCCGAAAAGATGCTTGTGGAGGGATTGTCACTGCTGCTTCCTGAATCCGGTTTCATTGCTGAGGAGGGAACCAGCAACAAAAGGGGTGATACCTATAATTGGATTATCGATCCTTTGGACGGAACAACCAATTATATTCATGGATTGCCCCCGTTTGCCATCAGTGTTGCACTTATGGCAGGTGAAGAAATCATTTTGGGGGTTGTTTATGAAATTTCTCTGAAAGAATGCTTCTATGCATGGAAGGGAAGCAAGGCCTATCTGAATGGAAGGGAAATCCGCGTCAGCAAAGTCGATAAAGTGAACGACTCCCTTATTGCAACAGGTTTTCCTTATACCAATTTCGCTCACCTTACCTACTTCATGGAGACTATAAAATTTTTCATGGAGAATTCGCACGGCTTGCGTCGTTTGGGTTCGGCTGCCACTGATATCGTATACATTTCCTGTGGCAGATTCGAGGCGTTTTACGAGTACGGCCTCAGCCCCTGGGATGTTGCCGCAGGAATACTGATCGTGAAGCAGGCGGGAGGCAGAGTTTCTGATTTCAGAGGCGGTAACAACTATTTATTCGGGGGGGAAATTGTTATTTCAAACGATCTCGTTTTTGATGAGTTCCTGGAAGATGTAAAATCAATTATGATCCGATAATCCGCCCCAATGTCTGCAATTGGCTTCTACCTTCTTAATTTTTGCATCCGGACGATAGCGTTTCTTCCTTTTGGCTTTTTGTATTTTCTGGCCGATGGCTTGTATTATATCTTGTTTTATGTTGTCGGATACAGGGAAGCCGTGGTTAGGGATAATTTAAGCCGAGCTTTTCCCGAGAAAAGTCCGGAGGAACTGCTCAGGATTGAAAAAGCGTTTTATCGCCATCTGGCCGATATGACCGTGGAAAGCCTGAAGATGATCCACATGACACCAAAGCAACTCAGCAGACGAATCCCAATCCTTAACCCGGAGTTGTTGGATAAATACCGAAGCGAAGGCAGATCAATCGTCGCCATGGGTGCGCATTACTGCAACTGGGAATGGACTCTGGGGATTGTGCCGCACCTGAACTACAAAACTACCGGGGTTTACAAGCCATTGAACAACAAGCGCTTCGACCGCCTTGTGAATCAAACCCGAAGCCGGTTTGGGACCGAAATGGTAGGGATGAGGGAAGTGGTCCGCGTGTTGCTCAAATATAAAAGAGACAATACTCCGACATTTAATGTGTTTATCGCCGATCAGTCGCCGGTGTGGGAGGAAATACAATTCTGGACAAGCTTTCTGAACCAGGTTACCCCTGTTTACCTGGGACCGGAAAAGCTGGCAAGGCAATTCAATATGGCCGTTTTGTTCGGGAAAGTCAACAAAACCGACAGAGGTAGATATAGCGTCGAGCTTATTCCCATTGAGGAAAACCCGCTCGACACTTCAGAGTTCGAAATCACACGCAAGTTCTTTAAACTGCTTGAAGAATCTATTCTTGAAAAGCCCGAATTCTGGCTATGGTCGCACAGACGGTGGAAACATACCCGCAAGCGCGAAAAAGAAGAAAGCAAAGGGATTTTCCGGTTTGCGGAGAATAACACCCGTAAATAGTATATTTGTGCCATGTTAAAAGCTGCAGTTGTAATATTGAACTGGAACGGGAAAGCCTTTCTCAAGCGCTTTCTACCTTCGGTGGTGGCTCATTCCGGCATTGAAGGCGTTCGGGTTTTTGTGGCCGACAACGGTTCTTCCGACGACTCAATTGAATTTCTCAGAGCCACATACCCGGAAGTTGGTATTATCCCCCTTGAAAAAAATTATGGTTTCGCCGAAGGGTACAACCGGGCTCTTGCCCAACTCGAGGCCGAATATTTTGTGCTGCTGAATTCGGACGTGGACGTCTCCGCAGGCTGGTTAAATCCCTTGCTTGAGCTTTTGGACAGCAATCCCCTTGTGGCTGCCTGCATGCCCAAAATCATGTCCGCCGAAAGGAACGATCTTTTCGAATATGCTGGCGGAGCTGGTGGGTTTATCGATCGTTATGGTTACACCTTTTGTCAGGGGCGCATTTTCGACAGTTTAGAAACCGATTATGGGCAGTACGACAAAGTAAGGGATATTTTCTGGGCATCCGGAGCATGCCTGATGATTCGCGGCCCGCTGTTTAAACTTGCCGGTGGGCTCGATCCCGACTTTTTTGCCCATATGGAAGAAATTGACCTTTGCTGGAGGCTGAAGAATCGTGGTTACCGCATCATGGTTGAGCCGGCATCCCTGGTGTATCATCTCGGGGGAGGCACACTGCCGCAGGGAAATCCGCATAAAACCTTTCTCAATTACCGCAACAACCTTTTCATTCTATATAAAAACCTGCCTGAGGAATTTCTGGGGAGGATTCTTTTTTCACGCTTGCTGCTGGATGGATTATCCTCTTTCCGCTTTTTACTGAAGTTCTCTTTAGGAGAGTTTTTCGCTGTTTTCAGAGCTCATATGGCCTTCTATCGGAATTACAGGAGGTACATACCATTCAGGAAGGGCGAGCAGAAATTTATCAGCCGTTTTGAGCACCGGGAGATCTATCCCGGAAGCATTGTAAAGGAATATTTTTTCAAGAAGAAAATCACTTTCCAATCGCTGCGCTGGATTTACCGCAATCCCTAAGTTCACCCGCCTTTCGGAAAGCCCGTGCTCATCGCTGTGCCCCTGTTAAGAAAAGCTGAGCCATGAAACCATGGTTGCGGTTAAACAAGTGAAAGAATATTATCCAGGTTCTCGAACTTCTTCGTGTAATCGGTTAGCGAACGGTTAATAACCTCCATTGCTTCTTCTCTTCCGTAAGTATGCGTAATCTCACACTGACTCGGCTGCCCTGGGAGGTCCTTGTAAGTAAGGAAGTAATGTTTAAGGCGCTCTACAACTTTTTGGGGTACTTCAGACACATCGTTGAACGACTCAAACATAGCATCGTGCTTCAGAACCGCGATAATTTTGTCATCAGCCTGGTTCTTGTCGATCATCCTGAATCCGCCAATGGGTCTGGCTCTTACCAGAATGTCGCCATGGGTGATTTCTTTCTCCGTCAATATGCAGATATCAACCGGGTCGTTGTCACCTGTGATTTCAGCATTGCCGGTTTTCTCCCGGGCAAGTTGAGCAACCATATCCCCCGAGAGTGTCTGGGGAATGAAACCATAAAGAGCTGGTACGGAATTCGAATATTTTCCGGGCCTGTCGATCTTCAGGTAACCCGTAACTTTGTCTACCTCATATTTAACTGTATCCCGGGGCACCATTTCGATAAAGCAGGTGATTACTTCCGGAGCTTCAGGACCAATATCCACACCGTGCCAAGGATGGGATTTATATCGTAATCCCATTAAACGGCCAATTGGATCCATCAGTTTGTTTGCCATGTCTTTGTTTGTTTGAAAAGTTGTGAATTGAAAGAATTTAAATTGGGTAAAGCTATTCGATTAATTTAAAATGATATATCCATTGGCTCGGAATTGCGATTTGAGACTTGCTATTTCCCGCGGTTACAAAACCTCCAGTAACTTCTCCAGCCGGATCCCTCTGCTACCTTTGAGCAGAATCGAATGATCTTTAACGGGATTTGAGCGGAAATGTTCAATCGCTTCCTCAACGTTTCTGAAACATTTTTGGGGTAAAGTTTCTGAAACACTGCAAAACTCCGGCCCTACAAGGATTATCCTCGCGAAATTATTTTTCTTCAGGAGTTCAAGAATCCCCCGGTGTTCAGAAGTGGAATACTTTCCTAATTCGAGCATATCCCCAAGAATTATCATTTTAGGTGCGTCCTCCTGAAGTGAAAGGAAGTTTTTTATAGCTCCCTCCATTGAACTTGGGTTCGCATTGTAGGCATCAAGAACTATTTTGTTGCCAGCGGTCTGTACTAACTGTGAGCGGCTGTTGGTGGGGGCATAAGCGGCGAGCGCAGCTGCTATTTCTTCCGGGGAAACCTTGAAATGATTGCCTATGCATGCCGCTGCAAGCAAGTTACTAAGGTTGTAATCCCCGATCAGGGAAGTTTGAATATCCAGAACATGGTTCTCAGCTTTCAGTGTAATCCTGACTCTGAGGAATTCGGAATTATCAATGATTTCACCTGAGCACAAGGATTCCGGGCTGTTGCCGTAAAAAACGCATTCCAGGTTCTTCCCCCTGGCAAGGTTGCGCAGAAGAGTATTATCCGAGTCAACAAAAGCTAACGAATTTTCCTGCGAGAGATGCTCATAAAGTTCGGATTTTGCAGTCACAACTCCCTCGGGCGATCCGAATCCCTCGAGATGAGCCCGGCCGATATTGGTGATTATTCCGAAATCAGGATTGGCTATTTTCGAAAGAAATGCTATCTCGCCAATATGATTTGCGCCCATCTCTATAATTGCAATATCATGTTCGTGCACTGAAAGCAGCGTGAGTGGCACGCCGATGTGGTTGTTTAAGTTTCCCTGGGTAGCACAGACATTGTATCTGCGGCTCAGAACAGCGGCAATCAGTTCCTTGCTTGTGGTTTTCCCGTTCGATCCGGTAATTCCGATAAAAGGTATTTTGAGCTGACTGCGATGATATTGCGCAAGTTCCTGCAAGGCAGCAAGGACATCGGGAAACGCCAACAATCGATGATCCCGCGGCAATGCAGGCTCGTCAACAACTGCATAGGAGCATCCGTTGTCCAGAGCTTTCATTGCATACTGGTTGCCATTGAAATTCTCCCCTTTGAGCGCAAAAAAGATTGAGCCCGGGGTAAGTTTGCGGGAGTCGGTGGATACGCTGCGGCATTCTTTGTAGAGCTGATATAATTCTTCGATCTTCATCGTAAGGTAAGGAATTATGGGAAGAGCAAGTAGTTCGATCGTTTTGCGCTAAAGATAAAAGGGTGTCCTGTAGAGACACCCTTTTACTATATTATTTGAAACACATTATTAGAATCCGGTAGGACTTCCAACGCGGGTCATTGCGCAACGGAAACCAATATCGTCTCTGGCTTCGGTTTCCAAAAGGAAACGACGGGTGCCGGGGCTAAGGTAAAAAGCTCTGTCTTTCCACGATCCGCCTTTGTAAACACGAACGTTGTCGTTAACAAGTGATGACTGCTCATACTGGTCGTTAACATACATATTCTTGCTTCCTTTTTTATACGCTTCGCTGGCAGTGTCTTTTTCCTCGAAACTAGCTGAAGACTGAAGGTCACCGTCTTTATAGTTGCGGTAGTCGGATTTTCTGTAGTTGAAACGACCTTCAGCATCTTTTTCTGTGATGGGAACGGTTTTTAATCTTCCAAGACTGTCGATTTCGGTGTTTCCGTCGGCATTCCTGTAAAGTTTGTCGAATTCGTTACCGCGGTATGGGTTAAATCCGCTAACATCTTCAAAAGAAAGGGGGCGATACACATCGGATACCCATTCGTTTACGTTTCCAGCCATGCAATACAAACCATAATCATTGGGCCAGAAAGATCTGACAGGAGTTGTGATTGACCCACCGTCGTTAAGATTTCCTGCGATACCCATCATGTCGCCGTTACCTCTTACAAAGTTGGCTCTCATTTCACCAAGGTTTTTTGGGTCGTCGTTTCTTACGTTATGACCGCTCCACGGGTATACTCTGCGTTCCCAAACAAGTTCTTCAGAAGTGTTTCCGCGAAGAGCAAAGGCTGCAAATTCCCATTCAGCCTCTGAGGGAAGACGGTATTTTGGAAGAAGAACCCCGTCTTCGATGGTGTAGATGCGAGAATCCTGATTAGGATTAAGACTTTCAAGAGGGTTTCTGATAACCGGCTGATAAATACCTGCAAGGTAAGCATCGGTGTTGAAGTTGTTCTCGTCTTTCTGGTCTGTGCTCAGTTCAATGTAACCTATGTCAACAAGAACTTTCTCGTTTACCCTGTCGGTACGCCATTTGCAATAGTCATTCGACTGCAGCCAGTTTACCCCAACAACAGGATATTGATTGTAGGCAGGGTGCCTGAAGTAATACTCAACATAAGGTTCGTTGTATGCAACAGGATCTCTCCACACCAATGTGTCAGGAAGTGCATTATAAACAACCTGACGGTTATTGTCGCCAAAAACTCTGGACAGCCAATAAACATATTCGCGGTAGTCGATATTTCTAACTTCGGTTTCGTCCATATAAAACGAAGATACTGTAACCCTTCTGGGAACAGCATTCCATTCGTACATGACATCGTCCTGCACTCTGCCCATTGTGAAGGTTCCTCCTTCAATCAGCACAAGGCCGGGACCGGTAATCTGTTCTTCTGTCTTTGAGACAGCAAACCCACCACTAGCCGGATCGTTATAGGTCCAACCGGTTGTTGTTGATTCTTTGCCAGTTTGCCCGGCGTCTGTTCCGCCACAAGAAGACAATACCACTGCTGCCAAAAGAAGTACCGGAAGAAGATTCAGGTTGATTTTCATAATGTTATCCTTTATTCTTTTTAATTGAAAATTCGGACTAAAAATAATATTATTTCACAAAAAAAACTAAATTTTAGGACATTTTATTG